>CAMPGG010000280.1 GCA_946885335.1 uncultured Chitinophagaceae bacterium | reverse complement strand
TTTCCATATTAATTGTTTGGCTGCCTTTGATCAGTAAGAACTTTTTAATGATCATGCCGCTGGCATTGGTAATAATAGCCTGCTTATTAAAAGGAGATGTTATCGTAATAAATTTGCCCGCCGGATTTGGGTATACTGTAAAAGTTATTGCTGTATTGTCATTATGGATCCGCACAATATTGCTGTACTGAAATCGTCCATCCTGGTCAACCATTTTCAGGCGATAAAAATAAACAGGGATACCTGCCATCATAGGAGTGGTGAATTGATATTGGTGTCCACCGGTTCCATTTGCCGCTACATTTCCCGCATGGGTAAACGAAACACCGTCGGCGCTTTTTTCAATGATGAAGTGAGAAGTATTGGTTTCATTTTCACTGGACCAGTCCAGCGTGATTTGATCAGATCCAGTTTTTTGGGCAGAGAAGGACACCAATTTTAATGGCAGGGCAAGGGAATATGTTGCCGCTATATAAAGTCTTTTTACTGTGCCGCCACATGGGTCGCCAAATACAGTATTGGTCGCATTGATACTGGCAGAATTCATATCGAGAAAAACTGCTTCTACAATAGAAACACTATTCTCCGCATGACATCCGCCAAGCTCAAAATTGCCACAACTGCCCGTTGGTGTCCCATAACTTGCAAAATCAATGGATGTAAATACATAACCAGCCGGCGCCGTCAGCGTAACAACGCCACCTTCACCGGCAGTACCGCACATGACCTGTGCCTGGGTATATAAACTCGCTATAAAAAGAAAAAATGTAAAAATTACTTTCATAAATGTTTTTGAAAGGATTAATATGGATTAAAGCTTTTGCGCAAAACTAATATTAATTATAACAACCAGCAGTTGGAAATTACAGGTATTTATTGCCGTTATATCATGTATGTAAATAATATATCTTCTATTCCAGGCGAACAATTTGAGATGCTTTATTTGGATAATGATGAATAATTTGAATTAAAGGCTTTTTGCGCAGTAACTATGAACAATCATACAACACAAAACGAGAATCCGAAAGCAGTAAGGAATTGCCAAATATTTCACTGTTAATGCTACTGAAATTATCGACAGGTACCAGTTGCAACCAATTGCTGAAATGCGTGTATGCCATACTGTTATTTTGTCAATTCATTTTTCCAGGTTCTTTGCTTTGATGCAAGGGGATTAATTATTATCTTGTTCGCAATAAGGCTTGCCTTATGATGTTAATCCAACATAATCCTTATGAGAAGAACTTTACTCCTGCTTACGCTATGCTGTATACTTTCTAATTCAGCTTTTTCAAGAGTTAAAACAGCAATTGCTAATAATACGAATGGTTGGTCAGTGGCTGCAAACTGGTTACCTACAGGTGTACCTGCAAATGGAGATACCATCATCATCCCGGTATCTTTTACTTTATCTGTACAAGGAAATATTTACAACAGTGGTAAACCACGTTTAGTTATATACGTTTATGGTACGCTTGATTTTGATCCTTCAGGTAAGATAGACCTGCTGGGTGCATCTGAAGTATATTTATTTAGCGGAGGATCAATTAAAACAAATGGTAGTGGGTCAGAACGAATTGTTATTAACGGGAAAACAAAATTTAATGGCCAGATAGATGGTAATATGTCGGGCCCCTTATTTGCCAATGAAACCACCGGCGAATCGCCGTTTGGATTTATAGAATTGATTGTATTGCCTGTTAAACTGGTTAGGTTTTCACAAGAATTAAAGGATGAAAATTTGCATTTGCAATGGACCCTGTTGCAGGATGCCGGAACGGGTGTCTATGACCTGGAAAGAAAATATAATAGTGAAAACTGGGAAACGATTCAAACCTTCACAGTACCCGGGAGACCGGGAGAAAATTATGTAGAGAAATTCGAGGATAAAAAATTAGTACTGAACGGGATTTACGCATACCGGTTGAAATTCCAGGATATAAACGGCCAGGTGCAATTTTCTAAAACAGTATATGTAAATGTTGATCAACAAACAAAATTGATCAAAGTATTTCCCAACCCGGCGCACGATGTATTAGAAATTAGTTTTGATAAGCCTGTTAAAAATGAGTTTATCAGTTTATCCAATACATCAGGGACAATTGTTTATGAAACTACTTTTACCGGCACCCGGAAAAGTATTGATATTGCTCATTTACCAAAAGGTATTTATACTTTAAGGTATTCCAGGGATAATGATCGATATGCTGAACCTGTCATCATCCGTTAACGGATTTGCAAAACTGTTTACTTAAAATGAATGCCAATTCCAGGTAACCACGCTCCATTCAATATGATTGGAATCGGTATATGTATAAATTTCTTTGAACCCCGCTTTTTTGTGCGCATTTAATGACCGGGTATTTCTTGTTGAGATCTCGGTAATCGCAAAATCATATTTCTCTGAAAAATATTTTCTGTATGCTTCATAAGCATGATACAAAATACCTTGTCCCCGGTAGTTTTTATCAATGCAGACTTGCCCCACAACAATGTAGTTGTAAGAAGAAATTAATCTCCCCATAAAATTAATCTTATCAAAGGTTTCAAACATGGGAATTAAAACAGGTATATCGTACCTGGAATATGCTGTCATGGCCAGTATATAGCCAATTACTTTGTCTTCATCTTTTATGATCAAATGATTCTCATAATTATTTAGTGCTTTCAGATCCTTCAAGCTGTGAGAAACAGTAAGGAAGCCCTGGCTGCTCATTTCATTTTCAGTGATATTTTCTTTCAAATTAATTTTTTGTAATGCAAGCATTTCTGAAAGCTCTTTATCAGTTGTTGACCTGGTGTATGTAAAAATGCCTTCCATCATCTTGCATCAAAAAATTTATTTTTCAAATTTCATTTAAAGTTAAATCGCAGGTCAGCTCTGTTTCATCAATATTTGCACCTATTGATTTATAAAAGCCAATGGCATTTGTGTTCCATTTAGAAACCAGCCAACGCATTTTATTGCAATGATTATTTTTTGCATAAACCAATACAGCATCAAAAAGCATTTTACCAATGGCTTGATTTCTGAATGTTTCCTTTACATATAAATCATCCAGGTATAATGCTTTTCCGGACCATGAATAATATGCAAAAAAGAAACTGGCGAACCCGACTATGTGCTTATCCTTTGTTTCCGCAACCAGGCAATTAAAAAGTTCTTTATTCTCCTGCATTTGATCTACCGTAATAGATACTTTTTCCGGCGTTCCCTGGAAAACAGAAAACTCGGTGATCAATGAAAATATTTCCGGAAAATCCATTTCGTTCGCTGGTCTTATGTTGATGTCCATAATCAGGCATATAATTTAAAAGGAAAGATAATTTATAGCTTTGGAATAAATCAAATTGTCAAAATTCAACAATTGATCATTCGGATTCTGGAAAATTATAAACCTTAATACTAATCTTTTTTAGAAGCCTAATGAAACGCCGGTATTGGTAGTTGCACCACCTTTATGAAGAAAGAGTAACGAATTATGCCACTGTATATTTAACCTGTCATTCAACGGGAACTTAAAACCAAGTCCTGCTTCAAAAGCCGGAAACACTGATTGTCGCCGAAGACTTTCATATGCATACGTATTCAATCCTGCACCAAAACCCGCCTGCAAATAAAACCGGTTAGGCCTTCCTGTTGGTGATGTGTACCAGGCAGCATTTGCTAGCAGCGTAACAGATTGATTGTACTCGCAGCAACCACCACCAAGGATTTTCATGTTACCGAGTTCATACCGAAAAACATATAAAGCTTTAGCGCCTATGCTTAATTTATCCTGCTGAATTAAACTTCTTTCATATTGTAATCCCCAAAGCCCGCTGACACTGTTCCATTCAATACCTGCAAAAACCCCCGCATTATTCCTGGGAATGTCATTGGTGGTTTGTGCATGCAAATAGCAAATATTCATGCAAAGAAGAATAAATAGCGTTGAATATGTTTTCATAACCTGTTTAAATATGCGCTAAGATGTGGCATAATTCAACCAGGGAAAACACATGTTTGGGTGATTTTATGGATTTTAAAAAACTGATTTAAAGATTTTAACCATTACCAACTCTTTGAACTTCTTCGCTGCTGGCGCCTTTGGTACGTTCAGTAGTTTTAAATGCTTTTCCAAACCTGTAGGAGAAGGATAATGTAACAACTCTTGTATCGCGGGTTAACTTAAACCACTCTGTGGCCATGGGGAAATAAGTCATTCCCTTCATCCATTGTGTATAAAAAAGATCGCGGCCCGCAAGTTTCAATGTTCCTTTATTATTAAAAACCTGTTTGGCAATTCCTACAGACAACTGTCCTGCTGGATCAACAATTTCCTGTATGTCATGTTGACTACGGGATGTGTAAAAACCGGTTAGTTCAGCACTCCAACCATTTTTAAAACGAAATTGGTTATTAATATTCAGCGTAAGTTGCCGGATATCTGCCTGCAGCTTTTCTTCAATGAAACCATTCATTCTTTTGTAATTAAATACTGATTGAGCGGAGAGGTTCCACCAGTTGGCAGGCTTCAATTGCAAGCCAACTGAAATGCCAAAATTTTCGAGTAAATCTAAATTGCCTTCTGTATAATAAACAATTCCGCTGCTGTCTATAGGAAATACCTGTGAAAAATAATCAGTGCTTCGGCTGTAACTTAATCCAGTCAGAATTTTTCCTTTATAACTGTGTGACAGTTCAAAATTCCACGTGTATTGTGGCCTG
>CAMPGG010000279.1 GCA_946885335.1 uncultured Chitinophagaceae bacterium | reverse complement strand
AACTTATTTTCTGCATCTTCTCTTGAGAAAGAGAAAGTAGCCTGGGTTAAATCATTTGTACCAAAGGAAAAGAAATCAACTTCTTCCGCCAGTTCTTCTGCTTCCACACAAGCCCTGACAACTTCAATCATGGTTCCGAATTTGAAGTTTAATTTTAATTGATTGGCTGATTCAATTTGTTGTTCTAATTCATCAACAAAAACTTTAACCTGCCTGAGTTCTTCGGCTGTGCATACCTGTGGTACCATGATCTCCGGTCTCACATCTATTCCTGCCTGCTGGCATTCAGCAGTGGCTTCCAATACTGCCTGGATCTGCATTTTATAAATCTCAGGATATGTTAATCCCAACCTCACACCCCGGTGACCCAGCATTGGATTTACTTCATGCAGTTCATGCACTTTCTTCAGCATTTGTTCTTTCTTTAAAATAGCCTGTTCAATCAGTTCCACACCTTTATTATTAAAAGGCATTGCATTTTTTATATCCGGTTCATTTGCATGAAGCAGGTGCATGCTGTTTATCAGGTGTGTAACACCGTAAGCGGTTTCTTTTAAGTGACGTAAATGCGTCAATTCTTCCTTGAGTTCATCTTCTGTTGGAAGAAATTCATGTATTGGCGGATCTAATAAGCGAATGGTTACTGGCCTTGGTGCCATTGTCATCAGGATTTCTTTAAAATCCTGTTTTTGTATTGGCAACAATTGAGATAATGCCTGTTCTCTTTCATGCTGGGTTTGCGCAAGAATCATTTCAATAACGATCGGTAACCTGTCAGATCCATTAAACATTCTTTCTGTACGGCAAAGTCCTATACCCATGGCTCCATATTCCAATGCCTTCAATGCTGCGTCTGGTGTATCAGCATTGCCCATAACTTTTAATTTGGATAATTCATCTGCCCAGAATAACAATGTTTTTAATTCATCACTGAAAACAGATTCAACCGTTGCAATAATACCCTGGTACACATAACCGGTTCCGCCATCAATGGTAATATAATCACCTTCGTAAAGTGTTTTTTCTCCAATATTTGCCTGGCGCAGTTTTACATCTACTTTAATACCTTCTGCACCTGCAACACATGGTTTTCCCATACCTCTTGCAACTACTGCAGCATGTGAAGTTTTGCCGCCCCTGCTGGTTAAAATTCCTTGTGATGCAAAGAAACCATGAATATCTTCGGGCTTTGTTTCTTCTCTCACCAGGATTACTTTTTCCCCAGCCCTGCCTAAAAATTCAGCCCGGTCTGCATCAAATACACAAACGCCGGAAGCCGCCCCTGGTGAGGCAGGAAGTCCTTGTGCAATTGGTAAATTTTTGTGTAAAGGATCTAATCGTGGATGTAATAATTGTTCAATCATCTCCGGCTTAATCCGCAATAAAGCCTGTTCTTTTGTGAGCAAATTTTGCTTGACCATTTCAACGGAAGTGCGTACCATGGCAGTTGCATTCATCTTGCCATTTCTTGTTTGAAGGCAATACAGAATGCCTTTTTCAATTGTGAATTCAAAATCCTGGATTTCTTTATAATGAGTTTCCAGTTTATCCCGCAGTTCTTCCAGTTGGACATAAAGCTCCGGTAATTCTTCTTTCAACAATTGAACAGGTTTAGGTGTGCGTATACCTGCTACCACATCTTCCCCCTGTGCATTGACCAGGTATTCACCAAACATGATGTTTTCTCCTGTGCCTGGATCTCTTGTAAATCCAACACCTGTTGCACTGTCATTACCCATATTGCCAAATACCATGGCTACAACATTCACTGCTGTTCCATTAGCCATGTCAGGGGTGATGTTGAATTCTTTACGATAGTCAATGGCCCGTTTGCCGGTCCATGAATTAAAAACTGCTTTTACAGCTAATTCCAGTTGTTCATACACGTTATCCGGGAAAGGTTTATGTGTGTAATCTTTAACAGCTTCCAGGAAGCGCTCAGTAATTTCTTTTAAATGCTCTTCATTTAAACCAATGTCAAGATTAACGCCTTCCCTGTGTTTTACTTCTTCAAATATTTTATCAAAAATTTCATCGGGAACACCCAGTGCAACTTTACCGAACAATTGAACAAAGCGGCGATAAGCATCGTAACCAAAACGTTCATTGCCCGTTTGCTGAATAAGCCCTTGCAGGGTTTCTTTATTTAAGCCAAGATTCAGAATGGTGTCCATCATACCCGGCATAGATAATGCTGAACCGGAACGCACGGATACAAGCAGTGGATTTTGTGGGTCACCAAATTGTTTTCCTGTTGCATCTTCCACTTCTTTCATATGCTGCAGAACATCTTCCATGAGGCCTTCGGGAAGTTGTTTCCCTTCTTCCAAATAACTCATGCAAGCTTGGGTAGAAATCACAAAGCCTGGTGGTACATTTAAACCAATCTGCGTCATTTCGCAGAGGTTGGCTCCTTTTCCTCCTAAAAGCTTTTTGTTTTTACCATCTCCCTGGTGAAAGGAGAACACGTATTTTATGTTTGATGCTGGAATTGCGGGCTTAGTTTTTTTAATGACCGGCCCTATATAAGTATCCATATAAAATGATTTAATTACATGGAAAGGTAGGAGAGCGGGTTACGCAGAAAAATGATGACCATCAGTCGAAAGGGTAGTTTCTGTCACTGGTTTTAATTTTTTTTGAGATGGAAATTACTTGCTGCCATACATATCGGGGTGCCGCATTTCTTTGATGAACTATTTGATGCAGTACAAGAGTGTGACACAAGAGGTGATGCTCCCGCAAATAGCGGGACAAGCTATGAAAAACAACAGCCGGCTACATAAAAAAATATGTAACCGGCTGTTGAAAAATGAATATGATAAATGGTTTTACAAAAAATTAATTCAATAAGGGATTCGCTTCAATTTCTTCCAGGTCTGTTGCACTGTAATCCCGGATCTCATTATACAAAGTACCTCTTTCTATAGGTTGGCGCCGGGCTTGTTTGATAAGGGTTACCAATTGAGCAGTAGTCATTGCTGGCGTTTGTTCTTCACTGCCGGCCATTGAATAAATTTTGGTTGTATCATCGATGGTGCCATCAATATCATTGACACCAAATGATAGTGATAATTGTGCGTTATCACGACCCAGCATGGGCCAATATGCTTTCAGGTGAGGGAAATTATCCAGGTAAATACGGGCTATGGCATACATTCTCATATCCTCCACCAATGTAGATTCTTTTACATCACTCATATCATTATTGGCATTGCGGAATTTTAATGGAATGAATGTGTTGAAGCCATTGGTACGATCCTGCAGATCCCTCAGCTTCGACATATGGTCTATACGATGGGCGTAATTTTCAATGTGCCCGTAAAGCATGGTGGCATTGGTATGCATGCCGAGATTATGTGCCGCTTCATGAATAGCTAACCAACCCGCTCCATCCACTTTATCTGCGCTTATGCGTTGCCGTATGTCATGATCAAAAATTTCTGCACCACCACCCGGCAATGATTCAAGCCCGGCATCTTTCATCATTTTCAAACCTTCTTCAATGGAAACTTTTGCTTTGCGAAACATATAATCCAATTCTACCGCGGTAAATCCTTTAATGTGCAGGTCGGGACGCAGTTGTTTTATTTTGCACAGCAACTCCATAAAAAATTCCAGGTTCATTTTGGGATGAACGCCACCCACAATATGCACTTCAGTTACCGGTTTGCCATCATAAGCATGCACAATGTCAAGCATCTGTTGCATACTTAGTTCCCAGCCTTCGTCGCGATGGGCATACAATCTTGAATAGGAGCAAAAATTACAGGAGAATACGCAAACGTTGGTAGGTTCTATATGAAAATTGCGGTTAAAATAGGTTTTGTGACCATGTTTTTTTTCGCGGATATAATTAGCTAAAGCACCAACAAATGGAAGACTTGCTTTTTCAAACAATAGCAAACCCTCTTCATCCGTGATCCTTTTCCCCGTCATCACTTTACCGGCAATAAGTTTTAATTCATTGGGTAATGAGTTGTCCGTTAGTATTTCAAGAACTTGATTATTCATGTTGCAAAATTAAGTGTTATAGCTTACTGTAACGATTTGTGCGATGTGACATTTGTCAATATTTTACCAGTTTGTATGTTGTATTTTTCCCCGGTGCCTTATAGCCTAATTGAACGAAATAGATGCCTGCCGGTTTACCATCCAGGTTAATATTTATTGTAGTTGCAGCATTGCCTGTATACGCTTTATTCCATACCAATTGACCTGTTGAATTATATACCGAGATATGTTGAAGTGTAAGTGGCGGCCGGTAATGCCAAACGGTAAAATTATTTTTAAATGGATTGGGCAATATCAATACACCATCCTTTTTTAAGCGGTCGGGTAAGGTTATTGTTTGCACTTTTATGTTATCCAGGTAAATATTATTCCTGTTCCTATTGATGTTTCTGAAAACAATTTGTATGGGAGCTTGTGATGCATACTGTGCCAGGTTTATGGAATCTGTTCTCCATTGTTGCGAGGTTGGTTGGAATACGCCTGTTTGTACCGCTGTGGTAGTTTGTAAAGTGGTACCCCATTTTTTATAAACGGAAGTAAAACTGTTTCCGCAATCCCGGGTGATCAATATTTCAAGCGTGTCTTTGTGATCCAAACCATTTGGCGATGCTGCTACGTCAAATTTTAAAAATAAAGAATCGATGCCGGTATAGTTTATAACTGGCGTATACAATTCATCAACAGCAGTGGTTGCTGTATTGGAAAAGTT
>CAMPGG010000278.1 GCA_946885335.1 uncultured Chitinophagaceae bacterium | reverse complement strand
ATTTGCCGAAGCGCAGAAGATGCCGCGATTGTTTACCATTTTATTCATGGAACAGATGAAAAAGATGCGGGTTCCGTTAACCATGCTTTTAATTATAATGGTAAACAGGATATTAAAAAATTGCGCATAGCCTTTGCCGATAATTATTTTCAGCGTTTGCCAAAGGATGCTATGGAATGGTCCGTATTAGAAACTTACCGGGCTATGGGCGTTGAACTGACCCCGGTTCAATTTCCAGATTCATTGTATCCTTTTAATATCGTTAGCCTTGTATTGAATGCTGAATCTGCGGCAGCATTTGATGAACTGACAAGAGATAACAGGGACGACCTGATTGAAAGACAAGACAAGGATTTTTGGCCAAACAGTTTTAGAACGGCCAGGTTAATACCTGCCGTTGAATATATTAACGCTAACCGTTACCGTTATAAACTGATGGAAGGTATTCATTCTTTCATGCAAAATTATGATGTGGTAATTGTTCCAACTTATATGGGCCGGCAGCTTTCCATAACAAACTTAACCGGCCATCCGGCAGTTGTTATGCCCATGGGCTTTAATAAATCAGGGCTGCCACAAAGCATTACTTTACTGGGAAATCTTTACGATGAAGCATCCATTTTAGTTGCAGCCAAAGCTTTTCAACAAGCAACTGATCATCATCAGCAACATCCCCCTAAATTTGCCCATTAATAAAACAAAGAAATTTCAGCCAATGCGTTTTAAAACATTCCTTACTTCTCCTTTACTCTTTATTTTTCTTTTTTCATGCGGACAAAAAGAACAAGCCGACTTATTGGTTTATAATGCTACGATTTATACGCTGGACAGTGCATTCAGTACTGCAGAAGCTATGGTGATCAGCAATGGTAAGATTCTTGAAACCGGTGAAAGCCGGGAGTTGCAAAAGAAATATAAAGCAACTGAAAAACTGGATGCACAAGGAAAATTTATTTATCCCGGTTTTATAGATGCCCATGCACATTTTTTTAATTACGGATTGGGTTTACAAACAGCTGATTTAAATGGAACAAAAAGTTGGGATGATGTGTTGGAAAAACTAAAGGAATTTGGAGCTCAAAATCCTGAAGGTTGGCTGATTGGCCGAGGCTGGGATCAAAATGACTGGCCGGAAAAAAATTTCCCCGATAACACCAGGCTGAATGAATTATTCCCTGACCGCCCTGTTTTATTAACAAGGGTGGATGGACATGCATTGATAGCAAATACAACTGCTTTGAACTTAGCTGGCATTCAACCTGGAGATAAAATATCCGGTGGCGATATTGAAGTGCGGAATGGAAAATTAACAGGTATTTTGATTGATAATGCGCAGGATATTGTTTACAGCAAAGTTCCTGGTGCTGACTCCGCCCAGGTAAGAAAAGGACTGTTAGATGCCCAGGCAAATTGTTTTGCCGTAGGACTGACTACAGTGGATGACTGCGGTTTAAATTATGAAAATGCTTTGCAGATACATGATGCGCATAAAAGCGGTGACCTGAAAATGCGCATATACGTGATGTTAAGTGACTCACCAAAAAATTATGAATGGGCGATCAAAAAAGGGAAATTGAAAACCGATCGCTTAAATGTTCGTGCATTTAAAGTATATGCAGATGGCGCACTTGGTTCTCGTGGCGCTTGCCTTTTACAACCATATAGCGACAAAAAAGACTGGAGCGGATTTCTCTTAAGTAATCCTGAACATTTTGATTCAGTTGCATCTGTAATTGCTTCGCAGGATTTCCAGATGTGTACGCATGCCATTGGTGATTCAGCTAATCGTACCATTTTAAATATATACGCCCGTCATTTAGCAGGAAAAAATGATAAACGCTGGCGCATTGAACATGCACAGGTCGTAAATAAAAATGATTTTGACATGTTTGGCCGCTACAGCATTATTCCATCTGTTCAACCCACACATGCAACAAGCGATATGTATTGGGCAGGAGATCGCCTGGGGAAAGAAAGAGAAAAAGGTGCATATGCATTTAACGACCTGATGAAACAAAATGGATGGATCCCCTTGGGTACTGATTTCCCGGTTGAAGATATTTCCCCTTTCAAAACTTTTTTAGCAGCAGTTGTAAGAAAAGATGCGCAAGGAACTCCGGCAAAAGGATACCAGGTTGAAAATGCATTGAGCCGGCAGGATGCATTACGAGGAATGACCATTTGGGCTGCCCGTTCTAATTTTGAAGAAACTGAAAAAGGCAGTCTTGAAACCGGAAAATTTGCTGATTTTATATTACTTGATAAAGACCTGATGACGGTTGATGAAAAAGATATTCTTAAAACAAAGGTTACCATGACCTTTGTAAATGGAGAAAAAGTTTTTGATCGTACTAACATCAATGACCAGGATCAAACTTTAAAAAAATAAATATTTATTAAGTACTACAGGCCATCACTGTTGATAATTTACATTTTTGGTAACCATCAAACGCCCCATAAATCTGTATTTTTGCCGTTATGAATGGACAGGAGAAAAAGCGTGTAAGCATTGCAGTGCTTGATCTGTATGAAGGTGTTGCAAATGAAGGTATGCGTTGCATCAGGGAAATTATTGCACAGTGGGGAAAGGCCAATAACCTTGATATATATTTAAAAGAGTTTGAAGTAAGGCTAAACCAGCAAGTTCCCGGGACTGATTTTGATATTTATATTTCAAGCGGTGGTCCTGGCAGCCCGCTTGAAAGCGAAGGAAGTGAATGGGAGAAAAAATATTTTCATTGGTTAAATGAAATTGAATTGTGGAACAATGATCCCCTTCAAACCAATAAAAAAAATGTATTCTTTATTTGTCATTCATACCAGCTAACCTGTCGCTATTATAAAGTAGCAGATGTAGCTAAACGCAAATCAACAGCGTTTGGCGTTTTCCCGATACATTTGATTGGTGATGCAGATACGGAGTCAGTTTTTGATGGATTGCCAGATCCGTTTTATGCAGTAGACAGCAGGGATTTCCAGGTAATCAAACCCAATCATAAGAATTTAAGAAAAATGGGTGCCAGCATCCTGGCTATTGAAAAAGAAAGGCCGCATGTTCCATTGGAACGGGCCGTGATGGCCATCAGGTTCAATGATTATATGATAGGTACACAATTTCATCCTGAAGCAGATGCAGCTGGTATGACAATGTATTTATTAAGAGAAGACAAAAAGAAAACAGTTATTGAGAATCATGGTGAAGAAAAATGGCACAGCATGATTGAAGGTTTGAACGACCCGGGAAAAATTTTTCTTACCAATACTCACGTACTTCCTAACTTTCTTAATCATGCACTGGAACAAATGTCTGTCTTAAGCTAGCTTTGTTTGCGGCCATAAAAGCTATATCCATTTTCTCCTTAACTTACTGTTTAAATATTTATTCATGGTGCCAGCTTTACGCAAACTTTTCAATGAACAGTTTACGGATGAAAAATATAAATCTTTTGTAAATGATCTGTCCGGCGTTCACCCGGGACAGTTAGACTTTCGAGTAGCTGAAACACCCATATTTGTTCCCCGTTCTTTTAAACAGAAAATGCTGGATGCCTGTGAAAGCATCATTGATATTATCAAGGATGAAAAATTTAAAACCCTTACGGAGAATGCTATTCCGCAGGATTTACAGGTTCCGCAGGAAAATGATCATTCCCATTTTATTGCATTCGATTTTGGTATTTGTATAAACGGCCAAGGCGATATTGAACCCCAGCTGATAGAAATGCAGGGCTTCCCTTCCCTGTTTGCATACCAGGTACTATTTCCTGAAACCAGCGCAAAGCATTTTTTTCAACCGGAAGGTTATGATAATTATTTAAATGGATTTACGAAAGAAACTTATATCCAATTATTAAAAGAGATTATTTTGGGCGATCATCAGCCTGAAGAAGTGATCTTGCTGGAAATATTCCCGGACAAACAAAAAACCAGGATTGACTTTTTTTGCACGGAAGATTATACCGGCATCAAACCCGTATGCATAACCGAATTAATTGCGGAAGGGAAACAATTATTTTATATGCGTGATGGAAATAAGATCCGCATTAAAAGAATTTATAATCGCCTGATATTTGATGACCTTTTACAACAAACACCTGCAGTGCAACAAAAGGGAAAAATTCTATTTGAAGCACTCGATGTTGAATGGGCACCCCATCCAAACTGGTTTTACAGGATCAGTAAATACACCTTACCATTTATCAGGCATCCTTACGTACCCGCAACATTTTTTTTAAGTGAAATAAAACAGTTGCCTGCAGACCTGGATCAGTATGTTTTAAAACCATTATTTTCATTTGCAGGCCAGGGTGTAATTATTGACGTTACCGAAGATGATATCCGGAATGTAAAAGATCCGCAAAACTGGATACTGCAACGAAAAGTAAATTATGCCAGCATTATTGAAACGCCCGGGGAAATGGCGAAAGCGGAGATCAGGCTTTTTTATTTTTGGAAAGATGGCGCTGAAAGACCGGTTGCAACCAATAACCTCGCCCGGTTAAGTAAAGGAAAAATGGTTGGCGTCCGTTATAATAAGGATAAAGATTGGGTAGGTGGCACATTTAGCTGGTTTGAAAAATAAGATGGTTATTAATCCGTTGTTGTGATAGAGTCTTTATGCGTGAACCAAAATCATTATTACTTGCAATGCTTTCCGTTTGCCTGGTGGCAACCTGGATTTATCATTTATATGATAAGACGTTGTATAGTGATCGGTTGGTTGAAAAA
>CAMPGG010000277.1 GCA_946885335.1 uncultured Chitinophagaceae bacterium | reverse complement strand
ATCAACGACCGGTTGAATGTTGCACCTTACCTGAGAGATTCAACCAATGCTGATTATTACGGTCCTGCAAACTGGACGGATGTATATTATAAAAACGCACTGATTCATTCAACTAACATAAGCCTTACAGGCGGAACCGATAGAGCAAGCTTTAGATTTTTTGCCGGCGCAACAAAAGATGCAGGCAATGCGGATCGAACTTCTTTAGATCGCTATACAGGTTCTTTCTTTATTAACGTATCGCCACTGGAATGGTTAACCGTATCAAGCATGATCAATTACAACAGGCTTGAAAGAACCAGGAACCGCAACATCCGCGACAGGCTGGCAGAGCAACGTTATATACCCGATCTTACCAATCCGCTTACTCCAAATAAATCATTATACAGTTCTTATTTAAGTGAATTTGACAAGGCTATTGATGATAATATTTCCAATGTTGTTCAGGGAAATGTTACTGTTTCTGCAGATTATAAAAACTTTACTTACGAAGGCGGGATCGCTTTTGATTATAATGAAGGTATCCGGGATGTGTTTTGGCCTGTAACATTATTAGAAGGAAATAATTTCGTATCAAATTATTTTGGTTACAACCAGCGATTCATTGTAAAAAATGGCATAGGATATCAATTTAAATTAGGAACGAAACAAAAATTATTATTAGAAGCGGGGCAAAATTTTATTGCTGATGTATATAAATACGATTATGCTTTTGCCTATAACGGTCCTAATGATTTTATAAAAATTAATGTTGTTAATGGTGATCCGAATGCGGCAGATTACCTGCAGCCAACAGGTTTCAGGGTGTACTACTTTCCAAGTAAAATGGAATCAAGGCTCATTTCTTTTTCTGGTAATGCTACCTATTCCTATAATGATGTTTTAAAAGTAAAAGCTTTGGTAAGAAGAGATGGCTCTTCTAATATGCAACCAGCTAATCGTTGGTTTACAAGTTTTTCAGGTGGTGTGGAATTAGATTTAAAAGAAGTGCTTCACATAGCATCCAATAATATCAGCTCTGCTGCATTTACTACTTCCTGGGCCCGTATCGGTAAATTATTAAACGATGACCGTTTTTCTGCCGGACCTCAGTACCGCGTAGATCTTGGTTGGGGTAATGAACCAACGCTTGGATCTTATGCAGGCATCCCGGGTATTTCAAGACCCTACACCAGCGGTTGGGTAGGTTATGGTATTCCATGGGCTTACAGCGATCAGCTGCAGTTAGGTGTAAATCTTGGTTTATGGAATGACAGGATCAAATTTGGATTGGATGTTTATAGCAGAAATGACAAGCAGATGTTATTGCCCATTCCTGTTGCAGGAGAGTGGGGTTATACCGGTGCATATAAATCAGGACTTGAGGTAAACAACAGCGGAGCAGATTTCTCTGTGCTTGCACACATTCTGCCTGCAAAGGCAAATAGACTTTCATGGAGTTTTACTGCCAATGCCAATTATAATAAAAATAAATTAAAGGCATTACCCGATGCATTGAATGAACTGGTACTGGGAACAACAAAGCTGGAATTAGGCAAACCCATAGATGCTTTTTGGTTACTGCAAAATAATGGAATCTATAAAACCGATGCAGAGGTACCTGTTGATCCGCAAACAAATCAAAAGCTTAGCTACCAGGGAGTGTCTTTAAAAGCAGGTGACCCAAACTGGGTTGATGTAAATGGAGATTTTGTCATCAACGACAAAGACAAAATACTTACCGGAAATTATATGCCAAAATTATCTGGTGGATTTGGCAGCTCCCTTGGTTATAAATCTTTTTCGGTCGACTTCCAGTTTTATTTCGTGCTGGGTCGCGAAGTATTAAATCAATATGCATCTTCCCGGCTCGACTTCATAAACACAGAAGTAAATAACAATATCAATTCTGTAAAAGAAATCACTTTCTGGCAGAAAAAAATGGACCTGGCAACTTATCCAGTTTATAATCCATGGAGTTCGGTTGTGCCTTATCGTATGGAACAGGACCTGTTTTTAGATAATGCATCTTTTTTAAAACTGCGTAGCTTATCTGTTAACTATGATCTGCTTGCAAAAGCTAAAAGCAAAAAATTTAAAAGCTTCATTATATATCTGACGGCAACTAATTTATTCACCATTACTCCATTTAAAGGCGATGATCCTGAGCTGGCCACTTACAATGGTATGTATACTGGTTATGGTTTACCTATTCCACGATCACTGATAGCTGGAATTAAAATGACTTTATAGAAAAAAATTAATAAATCGACTTCAAACAATATTGTATGACAATAGTTTCTTCCAGGTTTATTTGTGCAACAAAACGGTTAATGATTGCATGTTGTCTTGTTTTCATAGCCGGTTCGTGCAATAAACAATTAGAAGTTGACTCCTCCCGCCAGGCCAATGAAGAAGGTCACTGGACAAAATATGAAGATGCACGCAGCGGATTAATCAGTATGTATGGATTGTTTCGTGCCGCCGTGGCCGATAATAATGCCCATTGGCTTTGGGGCGAATTAAGAAATGGTGATTTTCGTTCTGTGTTTCGTCCCGATCTGAAAGCGGTTATCGAAGGAAATCTTAACGCTTCTTTTCCTGCAATACAAAACATCACTAACTGGCGCCGTTTTTATGCGGTTATAAATGCCTGTAATCTTTTTATTGAACGGGCAGATGGTTGCCTGGAAGACAAACGATATACCGAAGCATATTACAAACTTGACATTGCACAAGCAAGAGCGATAAGAGCATTCGCTTATTTTTATATGGTTAGAATTTGGGGTGATGTACCACTGATTACGCAATCTAATGATGGCCATTTTGATGCACTGCCCCGCACGAAGCAAGATGTAGTTCTCTCATTTGCCGAGGAGGAATTGATTGCCGTTGCACCCAGGTTGCCTTACCTGTATTCAGGCAACGATCCGGAACAGTTATTTCCAAATAATTATTACGGACAAGACCAGGGTACCTGGTTGAATACACCGCTTACCAAGCTTGCAGCCTATGCATTGCTGGCGCATATTTCTGCCTGGGAAGGCCGATATATTGAGGTGGCTGTTTACACGGAGTTTATTTTAAACAACTATCAAAAAAGTAACCTTTCATTTGTAAGTACCGATGATTTGGTTAATACATTATTCAATGCGGGTAATGGCAACTACAATCAATTGGTTGGTTTCAACTTCATTCAAAACCGTGGTGAAACAACTTCAGAAGGACATATAGAACAATTGACACTTGCCAATACCACGATATACCCGATGTCAAAACAGCTTCCGGATATTTATATTCCGAAAAATGTGATCTCGGAAATTTTTCCCCGCGTTAATTTATACGATCAGCGTTTTGGTGTAGATACTTCAACTATAGCCAGGCTTCCTTTCACCGCTTATTTCGAAAATTATAATGCTGAAATACCGGTATTTAAAAAGATAAGAGTAGTTGATGGCGCCAGTGGTAATAGTGGCCAGTTTGCTGTTTTTAACTCTTCGATCGTTTTTACCAGGATTGAAGAAATAAAATTATTAAGGGCAGAAGCACTTGCCGTATTGGGGCAAACTGATAGAGCCATTGAAGAACTAAATGTCATCAGGGGTAACAGGGGTATAAGTCCTGTGTTACCGGGAGGGTCATCCGATATACTTACAGATATATTTTCAGAAAGAAGAAGAGAGTTGCTTGGAGAAGGATGGAGATGGTACGACCTGGTGAGATATAACAGGCTCAAAAGAAATGACCCTGTATTTAATGAATTGCTCGATAATGGTGGAATATATTGGCCCATTGCCCAGGAAATACTGACCAGGAATCCAAATATTGTTCAAAATTCTTATTGGGATTAGTACATGAAATAAAGCATACTAAGATTTAATAACAATGGTATGATCAAAGACGAACACATGTGACCATTTAAAACTTTAGCATATACAAATGAAAATATCGAAAATGAGATATAAAGAATTTGAGAAACGGAGCATCATTTATTTAACGGCAATATTATTTATTGCGGTAACTATTTCCGGTTGCTCCAAAACAGATAATACTTATTACAATTATGAAAATACCGCAGGTACGTTTTCTGGTAACGCTGTTGAATACCTGCGTTCGCAACCAGGTGTTTATGATTCCATGCTTTTAGTTATTGACAGGCTCCAGGATATGCCTGGTATTTTAAGCAGTGAAAATATTACGTTGTTCGCTGTCACCAACAGAAGTTTTTCACTGGCATTGGAAAACATTAACCAGGCCAGGAAAGATTCTCTGCCTGTAATGCCACCAGTTTCATTAAGTACAATGGATTCTGCAGTACTGGATACTTTTTTTTGCCGGTATGTTATAAAAAACCGGGTACCAACTGACAGCATCAGGAGTTTTACCGATGGAAGATTTTTTACTTCCCTGCGTTACGATTACGATATGCAAATGCAGTATAGCGCTACAAATGCTTCCGGTTACCAGGATGGCGGACCCAAGGCAATTATTTTCAGTGATCCTAAAAATTCAATTTTTACACGCAACTGGATAAGAGTGAACACCATTACTGTAGATATAAAAACATCAAATGCTGTTGTGCATTTATTATCACCTGGTCATGACTTTGGATTTGGAGATGAATTTATAAGGCGCATCAACAAGCGATAAAAAACCGTAAAACCATTTGTTCATTAAGCAAAATGCGTTTAGTGAAATGAGCCAAAATAAAAAATTGATTTTAGGTGGGATTGAAGGCGAATCCCAAGT
The DNA here is from genome assembly GCA_946885335.1 of uncultured Chitinophagaceae bacterium. The sequence continues at coordinate 1 of CAMPGG010000277.1, read as the reverse complement.
G
>CAMPGG010000276.1 GCA_946885335.1 uncultured Chitinophagaceae bacterium | reverse complement strand
ACCCATGCGAAACCATTTGCAATACCGCACCATTGATCGCCGTTTTGGTCAGCATGCCAATACCCAGTAAAACAAATCCGCAGTGACTTACCGATGAATAAGCGTTGATGTATTTTAAATCTTTCTGCATCATGGTAGCGAAGGCACCATAAATGATGGCAATTGTCGCCAGCAAAATGATGATCCATGAATAGGCATGCGCCGCATCCGGCATTAAATAAGTGGCTACACGCAGGCAACCATATCCGCCAAGTTTCATAGAGATGCCTGCCAAAAACATGGATGCTGCGGTTGGTGCCGAAGAGTGACCATCGGGCACCCAGGTATGAAATGGAAACAATGCGGTGAAAACACCAAAGCCGATAAAAGCAAATGGGAAAAATAATTTTTGCACCGAAAGTGGGATAGACATTTGCGATATCTGCAAAATGTCAAAAGTGCCGGTGTTGAAAAAGATGCCGGCTAATCCAACAAATACCAGTGCAGAACCGCCCATTAACATCAATGCCAGTTTCATGGCACTGTATTCTTTTTTGCCAGAGCCCCAAACACCGATTAATAAAAACTTAGGGATCACCGCTATTTCTAAAAAGAAAAATAAAGTAAACAGGTCAAGCGAAATAAAGAATCCATAAGCACCAACACTCAGTAATATTAAGAGAAAGAAAAATTCTTTGCTCAGTTTTTCCGTGGTCCATGATACCAGTATACCCGCAAGTACAACAAATGCGGTTAACAGGATCATAGCAATTGAAATACCGTCAACGCCTACATGATAATTAATTTTAAGCGCTTCGAACCAGGTATAATTGAATTCAAACAACATTTGCGCTTCATTGCCTGCAGAACGTTGCTGCCAGTACGCAATTAATAAAAATATACTCAGTCCCAGTTGTGCAACAGCACCAAATAAAGAAAGATTCCGCACCTGGTTTAATCCTTTGCAAAATAAAATACCTATGGCGGTTAGCAGCGGTATGATGATGAGTAAGGTGAGGGACATGGTATTCGTTTAGATGTTTAGACGTTTAGTTGTTGAGACGTTTAGCATTTAGTTTTTTGTTTCGTGTTTCGTGTTTAAAGTTTCGGGTTCTGAATATTGTGGTTATAATCTGGTTTACAGTAAAATTTCAAGTTCCAATATTTTCAAATTGTCAAATTGGTTATTTGCCAAATTCCAAATTCCTAATTTCCAAATTCCTTCTTCCCAGTTCTAAGCCCTAAGCCCTAAACTCTAAACTGATTTACTTCCATAAATAAATAAACAACACCGCCAGCGCTGCAACGCCACCAAAAAAATACAATGCATATGACTGTACTTTTCCCGATTGAATGCCTTTGATCCTGTGTGAAGTTGCGGCTGTTAAATTTCCAATTCCATTCATCATTCCATCCACTACATTTTTATCTATCCATGCTGCGGGTCTTCCAATTAAATTAAAAATGATCTTTTGCGTGATAAACAAATAGATCTCATCGATGTAAAATTTTTTATAAGCTGCCTGGTACAATCCACCGAAAGCAACAGCGATCCTTCCCGGCTTTTCATTTTGATTTTTATATAACCAGGTTGCAATAAAAATGGCAACCAGTACAAGTGCAACAGGTAAAACAGAAAACATCATATCCATATGTGTTTCCCTGGGCACGCCATCAGGTGTTACAAGATTTGCAAAAGGAACAAAACCTGCAGCAATGGAACAAACAGATAAAATGATCAGCGGCCATTTCATGGATATTGTTCCATCTGCATGATGTGAATGTTCCGCAATTTTTACTGGTTCAGGTATTTTCCAGAAAATAGAAAAGTATAAACGGAACATATAGAATGCTGTAAGTGCTGCTGTAAATAACGCAATTACAAAAACAACTTTATTCGCATTGAATGCTGCCAGTAAAATTTCTTCTTTGCTAAAAAAACCTGCAAAAGGCGGAACACCTGCAATAGCAAGACAGGCAATTAAAAAACTGGCATGCGTTACGGGCATCAGCTTTCTTAATCCACCCATATCCTTCATATCATTGCTGTGAATAAAATGAATAACGGCACCCGCACCCAGGAATAATAATGATTTAAAAAATGCATGGGTGAATAAATGAAACATGGAACCTGTGTATCCCAAACCATTTTCACCACTGTTACCTGAAATACCGAGGGCAAACATCATAAAACCAATCTGCGACATGGTGCTGAATGCAAGCACTCTTTTAATATCCGTTTGTGTACAGGCAATGATAGCTGCAACAAGTGCTGATATCACCCCGATCCATGTAACAAAATTTAGTACAGCAGGATCCATGGAAAAAACAGGGAATAACCTCGCTACCAAAAACACGCCTGCAACAACCATTGTGGCAGCATGTATCAGTGCGGAAACAGGTGTCGGACCTTCCATCGCATCGGGTAACCAGATATGCAAAGGGAACATGGCAGATTTACCAGCACCGCCAATAAATATCAATCCCAATCCCCAGGTTAACATCGATATACCCAGGAAAGATGCTGTTGTGATACCGATGAATTCGGCTGATTGGGTGGATGTTAATCTTTCGATCAGTAAACCAAAATCCAGTGTGCCACTGTAAAAAGCCAAAATTAAAATGCCGATCAAAAAACCGAGGTCTGCAAAACGGGTAACAATAAACGCTTTTTTTGATGCGGCTACAGCAGATGGTTTTTTATAGTAAAATCCAATTAAAAGAAAAGAAGAAATGCCCACCAGCTCCCAGAAAATATAGATCTGGAAAATATTGGATGAAAGCACCAGGCCCAGCATGGAAAATGTAAACAGCGATAGGAATGCAAAATAAGTTGCAAACCTTTCTTCTCCTTTCATGTAGCCCAAACTGAAAATATGCACCATCAGCGAAATAAAACTGACCACCACGATCATCATTACAGAAATAGGATCCAGGATGGCACCCATATCGATTGATACATTGGGAGAAAAATTCAGCCAGTTATATTTAAAAGCAATGATCTGCTGGTAAACACCATTTACTTTTCCATCAACAAAAAAATATTGATATGCTACATATAATGAAAGCGCTGTGGAAGCCAGTAAAGAGGTGGTGCCGATAATACCGGCTGATTGATTAAAATACTTTCTGCCAAATAAACCGAGCAACACAAATGTTGCAAGGGGCAGTAGTGGGATCAGTGCTATATAAGTTGCGTAGTTCATAATCAAACCTGTTATACTAAAATTTCATTTCTGTTGCATCTTCCACATCAATGGATCTGTGACTCCTGTATAAATTAATGATGATAGCCATAGCAACTGCAGCTTCTGCAGCGGCAATCACGATGATGAAAATGGTAAAGAAAATGCCATCCATTTTATCAGGATATAAATATTTATTAAAAGCAACGAAATTGATGTTCACGCTATTCAGGATCAGTTCGATTGACATCAGCATCGTGATCAGGTTTCGTCTTGTAAATAATCCATACATCCCGATAAAGAACAGGGCCGTACTTACAAACAGGATATGTGTTAATGGTATCTCGGTCATTTTGCATCCTCCGTGATTACTGGTTTTGAAATTGTAGGTATGATCAGCGTTGTTGGACCTTCATCTTCTTTTTCAATCAATATTTTTTCGGTTACCCGAGAATCCTGTGCAGGTGCTTTCATGGCGATTACAATACAACCGATCATAGCTGATAATAATAACATACTGACCACTTCAAAAGGAAGAATATATCCGTATTCCGTAGTGCTTAGCATTTGCGTACCTATTGCATCAACCGAAACATTGAATGGCAATGTGCTGGGAGAAGCAAAATTATATTCAGTGATCAGGTTGTAAGAAAATGCAAAACCAAATAAAGCAGCCAGTACAGAAAAGATCGTTCGTTTTACCGGTGTCTTTTGCATTTCAATACCTGATTGCTGTGTAAGAAAAATGGAAAAGATGATCAGTACAACGATGCCACCAACGTATACGATGATCTGTACAGCCGCAATGAACTCAACATGCATCCAGAAAAAAAGTGCGGCTATGCCTACCAGTGTTAGCAATAACCAGATGGCAGACCGGAAGATCTTTCTTGATGTTACGGCCAGCATGCCCATTCCTAAAATGAATGCGGATATCACATAAAATATTATTGCTGATGCGCTCATTATTCTACGCCCTCCCTGATTTTTGATCCTGGTTTATTTAATTTTTTTGTCAGCATGCTGCGGTCATATACACTGTGTTCAAAATTTTGTCCCATTTTAATTGCATCTGTCGGACAAGCCTCTACGCATAAATTGCACATAGTGCATAATTCAAGATGATAAACAAAAGTGTCCAGTGCTTTTTTCTTTTTTCCCTCTGGGGTAATATCAAATTTGGTAATGATCTTGATGGTTGCATTCGGGCATGCCAGTTCACAGGCAGTGCATCCCGTGCAGGCATGTTCATTATTTTCATCATGCGGCATGATCACTTCACCCCGGAAACGTTCCGCCATTTTTAATGTGTCGCGGTTATCAGGATATTGTTCGGTGATGGATGAACCCGGCCGCACAAAATAATGACCGGTTCGTTTCATGCCGATCAACAAAGATTTTACGCCTTTGTAGATGTCGGATATATATTGAGTTAGGAACATGATCGAGTTAAAAGTTTAGGGTTTAGAGTTAAGTGTTTAGTTTTTCGTGTTTAAGGTTAATTAACTTTTAGGTTCGTAATATTTATTATCCTATTTATCTTTTCGGAGTTTTAGTTGCAGCTATTATAT
>CAMPGG010000275.1 GCA_946885335.1 uncultured Chitinophagaceae bacterium | reverse complement strand
TACCGTTACATATTCCCCGGGTGTATAACTTAGTCCTGCACTACCTGAAAAATTTGAAAATGATTTATCAAAAGCAGCAAATTTTATTTCCGTTCCTTCGCTAAATTCTTTCGAATGAATACTTCTTTTATCAAACCTAACGCCTCCGCTCAGGGTAAGTTTGTCATAGGTTTTTTGTGTAAATACAAAACCACCCAGGTCATGCAAATCATAATCAGGAATGATCATCTCTTCGCCTTTATTCCTGTTAAACTGGTTTATCCCACTAACGCCAATAGTTGTGCGCCAATCATTTTTTTCAGGCATTACCCATTGCAAGTTGTAATGAATGGTATGCAAATCGAAAAACAATTCTGTTTCTTCCGGCGCATCCACTTCACCAAATTCTTTGCGTTGATTATTCTGGTATCCCGCATTCAATTTCAACCTGCCCTGTCCAATGGCAATACTGTTATCGCTAACAATTTTTTGATGTTGAATAGATTGATATGGAATAAATAATTCCCTTGATTTAAGATCATTATCATTAGCAACTCTTTCCATTGGAGTTCCACCATATAAAATAAATTTCCCGGTTGCATCATCTCTTTCTCCTTCTATCAAACCAACTTGTTGATTAAAACTGCTAAAAATTAAATGGCTATAGCCCCACCCTTTATTCAGCCCAATATATCCACCATAATTTTTTTCATTGAATCTTGAATTCAGTACACGTCCATCGTATTTATTGGTATAATCTCCGGCTGATTTAAATGTGCCATAAGCATTCCAGTTAAAACCGTTTTTATTACCAGCCAGGTTTGCATGCGTTGCAAATAACCGGTTGTTTGTTTGATAATTAGCCAAAACATTGCCTTTCATGGTTCCGTCCTGGACAGGATTATTGGATAAAATATTAATGACACCAGCCAACGCATCGCTTCCATAAATTAATGATGCCGGCCCTTTGATGACTTCCACTTTACTGATACTTAATTCATCTATTTCGATACCATGTTCATCTCCCCATTGTTGCCCTTCCTGTTTAGCGCCTTCATGTACAACCACCACCCGGTTATAACCCAATCCCCGGATAACAGGTTTTGAAATACCAGGACCTGTGCCAACCTGGGAAATACCTGGCTTATGGGTTAAAGCATCAATAAGATTTGTTGACGCATTTCTCAGTAATTCTGTTTTGCGAAAAATAGTGATAGGTACAGGTGCTTTTCGGATACTTGTTGCACTGGTTACACCTGTAACGGTAACACCTTCCGATTCAATAATAGATGGTTGCAATGAAAAATCTTTTTGCAGGTTACTGCTGATGTCAACATGGACAACGATAGATAAAAAACCAGTATGAGACACTTCTACCAGGTGATGTCCCGCTGGCATATTATTAAAACGATAAACCCCATTTACATCGGCAATGGCACCAATCTTTTCATCCTGTACATAAATACTGGCTCCCGGTAATGGTAACCCGGTGGATGCATCCGTAATTTTTCCTGAAAGCAAAAAATTTTCGATGCTGTTGTTTGCTTTTTCTTCTGAAAAATGAATCTGTGATGTTAAGGACTGAGCAAAGCCAAAACACGATATGAATAAACCGCCAAAAACGGAAAGAACCAACTCCTTCATGAAATTTAATTTTAATACAATAAATGATAGATAACTGGGATAAAGAATATTACACCAGTAATGAAGGAGGTCCGCGGCCGGTTAATGTAAAATGTAGTGAAGTAAATATTTGCTCATTGAAACAAACAAAAGATATTTCACATATTGGCAGTTTATGCTCTAAAGAAACAAATGAAGTATCAATGTTACCAGTAAGCTGGTAATCGCAAATAGAACAATGAACAGCTGTTTCGCCTGGATCATTGGCCAGGACTTCATGAGCCTGTTGTCCATAATAATGCTGAAAACTGAACTCGTGGGTATGAAAGAATTTTAAACCATGGATACCCAATATCAAAACCAGCAGCAGGAAGGCTGCAGTCTTCAATTTAAATTTGGATCCATGTAAGCGCATGATTCAAAACTATGAAACTTTATTTAAATACAACCATGTTGCAAACTCAGTAAAGCAAAAAAAATCCCGGAACTGGTCCGGGATTTTTACTTTCATCAATTAATATTTTCAATAATACCGGCTATTCCCTGGCCTCCGCCTACACAGGCAGTTACCATTCCATATTTTTTATTCAAACGTTTCATATCGTTGAGTACCTGTATGGTGAGTTTACCTCCCGTACATCCCAATGGATGACCTAAAGCAATAGCGCCTCCATTTATATTCACTTTCTGCGGATCTAAACCGGCTTCACGAATGACAGCTATGGATTGAGAGGCGAAAGCTTCATTTAGTTCAACCAGGTCAATATCATTCAAATTCATTCCAGCTTGTTTTAAAACTTTTGGAATGGCTGCCACCGGTCCAATACCCATTATGCGGGGATGCACGCCTGCTGATGCACAATTCACCAGTCTTCCAATGGGTTTCAAGCCTAATTCATTCATCATCTTTTCACCCATAACAATAACAAATGCCGCTCCGTCGCTTGTTTGTGATGAGTTACCTGCAGTAACACAACCATTTACCGCAAATGCTGGTTTAAGCTTTGCCAAAACTTCCAACGAGGTATCTGCCCTGGGACCTTCATCTGTATCCACCACGCTGGTCCTGGTTTTCTTTTTCCCATTTTCATCCACATAAACTTCTTCAACCGTAATGGGTAATATTCCTGATTTAAAATACCCTTCTTTAATTGCGTTGATTGCTTTTTGGTGAGAATGAAAAGAAAATTCATCCTGTGCTTCCCGGCTTACATTATATTCTTTTGCCACCGCTTCGGCCGTTAAACCCATATTTAAATAATAATCCGGTTCATCTTTGGCAATAGAATATGCAGGAACGGTTTTCCATCCGGCTGTTGGAACCAGGCTCATACTTTCCGTTCCGCCAGCAATAATACAATCCGCCATTCCCATCCGGATTTTAGCGGTAGCTAAAGCAATAGACTCCAAACCACTTGCACAATACCTGTTCACTACCATGCCCGGCACATCGAAACCAAGGGCTCGTGCAGATATAATCCGGCCAACCTGCAACCCCTGCTCTGCTTCCGGAACAGCATTCCCCACAATTACATCGTCAACCCTGTTTGCTTCCAGTTGAGGCACACTGGCCATCAGTCCTTTGATTACATCAATTGCCAGGTCATCCGGCCTGTAAAACCGGAATCCTCCTCTTTTAGCCTTTCCAACTGCTGTTCTGTAGCCAGCCACGATATAAGCTTCCTGCATTATTTTTTGTTTGATATTTTTAAAATTCACACAAATAAAATGGAAATCATTTCATTTGGTTGTTTATGCAACCTTATATACCAAAGTTAACTTTTCTGCTTTGATGGAAAAATTTTTTTGAGATAAGATTGAGATAAGGTTTCTTTGGATAAAACCCTCAATGAAAAAAACTTTACTACTGCTTTCGTTTCTAAGCATTTCATTATTTTCTTTTTGCCAGGATGCGGCTTTAACTGCCCGGTTAAACAGTTTTATCAAAGCAAATGATGAATTGAATTTTGATAAGATCCTCGACTTCACTTATCCAAAAGTATTTACAATAGCACCAAGGGAACAAATGAAAGAAGCTTTGGAAGAAGGCTTTAATAGTGAGGAAATAAAAATGAAAATGGATTCGATGCAGATTCAAAAGGTCTTCCCGATTTTTACTATGGGAGAAGGAACATATGCCAAAGTAAAATATTCCTTTGTGTTGTATATGACATTTAAAACGTCTGAAGACGAAGAAAACCCGCAAGAGCAAAATGAATTTATGCTTTCTATGCTGGGTGAAACTTATGGCAAAGATAATGTAAGCTTTGACCCAGTTACTAAAGCCATTAAAATAAGAGTGAATAGTGAAATGGCAGCCATAAAAGATGAATATGCCAAAGAATGGTGTTTTATGGATATGCTGAATAATAAAGCAATGAATGAAACTATGCTTGATAAAACCATACTTGATAAATTAGCTACTTACAATTGATGTATCATTTACTTCGAAAATTTCTTTTTCTTTTTCCGCCAGAAGGTGTGCATTATTTTTCCATGAATGTTTTAAAAACGTTTTGTGGAATAAGCTTTATCAAAAAAATATTTTACCAATATTTTTCTCCAAAAAATAAAGTTCCTGTAAATGTTTTTGGACTTACATTCAAGAACCCTGTTGGACTAGGTGCAGGTTTTGATAAAAATGCCTGTTACCTGAATGAACTGGAAGCGCTGGGGTTTGGATTTGTTGAAATTGGCACGGTAACACCGAAGCCACAAAACGGTAATGAAAAACCAAGACTTTTTCGGTTACCCAAGGACCAGGCACTGATTAACAGGATGGGTTTTAATAATGATGGTGTAAAAATTATTTCGGGCAGGTTAAAAGAGTGGAACGAAAAGCATAAACAAAAAAAAGCAAAAAGCAAACTCATCATCGGTGGAAACATTGGCAAGAATAAAATAACACCAAATGAAGAGGCCTGGAAAGACTATGAAATTTGCTTTAATGCATTGTTTGATGAGGTAGATTATTTTGTTGTAAATGTCAGTTCGCCCAATACACCCGGATTAAGGGAGTTACAGGAAAAGGAAAGCTTAAGAAAAATATTATCGCACCTGCAAACACTCAATAAAGTAAAACCGAACCCAAAACCCATTTTATTAAAAATTGCACCCGACCTTACTCTTACCCAATTGGATGATGTGATTGACCTGGCAACTGAAATTCAACTGGACGGATTGGTAGCAACCAATACAACCATTGATCGTCAAAACCTGGCAAC
>CAMPGG010000274.1 GCA_946885335.1 uncultured Chitinophagaceae bacterium | reverse complement strand
TCACGGCAATCAGGTACACCATCACCATCAGTATCAAGACTTACACCATGTGTATCAACAGGGCAACCTTCTGGAGTTTGTTCCTGGTCAAATTGGTCAGTAACACCATCGCCATCAGCATCAGGTAAAACTGGTTTTGGTAAACGCATCAAACGAGGGTTGCGAATTTCGCTGTAAGCGTAATCCAATGGGTTAAGCCACCATAGTGGTTCAACTGCTTTAGCACCCAGGTTGAAGTTTAAACCTAAAGTAGTGTAGTGATAAGTATCATAATCGCGGGTCAAAACTGGATTGTTTGGCGTTTGTTCTGCCCAGCGCTGTCCATCTAATAAATCATCTTTAGTTGTGGTAAAGCGATATTCCAAGGCCAGGTTAATGCGGTTGCTTAATTTTAAAGCTGCACCGGCACCTACGTGACCAACAGGTTTGAATGTATCACCAAATAGTTTAGGACGACGATCTCCATGATTATCAGCTTCTGTTTCATAAGAATCATCCATCATTGATTTCAATTCGTCGCGGGTATCTTTACGGTTTTCATAAACACCTCCGTTTACAGTAGCAAAACCAGTATAAATACCACCATTATCGTTACGGGCATTAATACGTGCATCATAAATAGTAGCTCCTAAACCTGCAAAAGCATAAACATTAAAACCTGTTTTGGCTTTGTGAAAACGAATATTGTTCAAAGTAACAATACCTTCAAGAGCTAGATCCTGAACTTTTGTTTTGTAATTATAAAACACATTACCTGTATAACCATTCCAGGCGTCATTTGCACTGTAATTACCAGAAGGTACCCAGTTTAAACCACGGCCTGACGCATACATATATTGTAAACGTGCGGAGAAAACATATCCAAATGCTTTACGAATGTGTGCACCAAAACCATATCCAGGTCTTGAAGCCACATCACTGCTTAAAGCGAAATATCCGCCTTTAATACCCACCTCCCACATATTACGTGGTTTTGCCGGGTAGTTGTATGTACCATTTAAAAACTCTGTGTGCTGAGGCATCCTGCTTGTGGGAACCACTGAGGAATCCGCTGCATCATAACCGGTCGTTTGTGCGAAACCAGCTGATGCAAACAGGCAGATAATTCCTGCCAATAAACTGTACTTTTTGCTTGCCATAACTAAAAATTAATAGAAATTTACGTTAAACTATGTCCAAATTATACGCAAAAATATAAATTGACAACTAATAACCAAATTTTTTAAATTGGCCAGGAGCTTGTCAACTTTATTATTTACCGCCCTATAGTCAATTTTAATTACTTATTTGCTGCATATATACGCCTATATATTTTTTGCTCCGTATCTTGCCGCGCATATATTATGCAACTTCCTACCTCGCTAATTAAGGATGAACTGAAGATCTTTGAGGGTAAATTCAAAGATGCTGTAAAGAGTCACACACCCATGCTGGACCGCATTATGCGGTATGTGGTTAAAAGAAAGGGTAAACAACTCAGACCCATGTTTGTTTTTTTGGCTGCCAAGCTATGTGGAACAGTAAACGATTCAACCTACCGGGCAGCTTCCCTCGTAGAAATATTACATACAGCCACTCTTGTACATGATGACGTGGTGGATGATTCCCTGGAAAGAAGGGGATTTTTTTCTGTTTATGCTCTTTGGAAAAATAAAGTTTCCGTTTTGGTGGGTGATTATTTGCTGGCAAAAGGCCTTTTACTTTCCCTTGACCATAATGACTACGAAATTTTACAAATTCTTTCTACAGCCGTTAGAAAAATGAGCGAGGGTGAGTTGTTGCAAATGGAGAAATCCCGTTCTTTAAATTTAAGTGAAGACATTTATTTTGAAATTATCCGAAATAAAACTTCATCCTTGCTAGCCTCCGCATGTGCAGCGGGAGCTTGGTCGACAAGCAATGACAAGGAAATAACTGAAAAAATGAGGTTGTTTGGCGAGAATATTGGAACGGCATTTCAAATTAAAGATGATTTGTTCGACTATTCAACTAATAATGTCGGAAAACCAACTGGCAATGATATCAAGGAAAAAAAGCTGACACTCCCACTTATTTATGCATTAAATAATATAGATAAGGAAAGTCGCCGGAAAATGATCTACATCATTAAAAATGAAAATAAGAAAAAAGACAAAGTACAATTTGTAATAAACAAAGTGGTAGAAGCTGGTGGTATTACATATGCTGAAAATAAAATGAACTATTATAAATCAGAAGCAATGAACATTTTACAAGAATTTCCAGCATCTGATATCAGGGCAGGTATGGAAGAATTGGTTGGCTATGTTACCGATAGAAAGTATTAAATTCAAATATCATTTTGTTGCTTGTGGAAAAAAGATGGAAAATACTAACTGCTGATACTGAAAAAAGTGAATCACTTCATCAATCATTGAAGATCCACAAAGCACTCGTTAATATTTTGGTTCAACGTGGCATTTATACTTATGATGAAGCAAAAAATTTCTTCAGGCCACAACTCTCTGACCTCCATGATCCCTGGTTAATGAAAGACATGGAAAAAGCGGTTACCCGCATCTGCCAGGCCCTGGAAAAAAATGAAAAAATATTAGTTTATGGAGATTATGATGTAGATGGAACCACTTCTGTGGCTTGCATGTATCGTTTTATTTCCAGCATACATTCCCAGGTTGATTTTTATATCCCGCACCGTTACCGCGAAGGCTATGGTGTAAGCAAACAAGGAATTGATTTTGCCAAAGAAAATGGATTTACACTGATCATCTCACTGGATTGCGGCATTAAATCCGTTGACCTGATTCAGTATGCCGCAGAAATGGATATAGATTTTATTGTTTGTGATCACCATTTACCGGATGACATTTTACCACCGGCTGTTGCTATTTTAAATCCCAAACAAAAAGATTGCGATTATCCCTATAAAGAATTATGCGGATGCGGTGTAGGATTTAAATTAATTACCGCACTTACGCAGGCATTAAACATACCCATAGAAAAAACATACGATTACCTTGATCTCGTAGCTACAGCCATTGCAGCCGACATTGTGCATATGACCGGGGAAAACAGGGTATTGGCTTTTTATGGATTATTAAAAGCGAATGAAAATCCTAACAATGGTATTAAAGCGCTTAGCTTTTTAAGCGGAATAAAAGACGAATTGCATATCAACAACCTGGTTTTTATGATTGCCCCGCGGGTAAATGCAGCCGGCAGAATGGATGATGCAAAAAAAGCGGTGCAGATGTTTGTCAGTGAAACTTATGAAGAGGCATTGTCTTATGCCGAAATGTTGCACAGTGATAATACGGATCGCAAAGAAGCAGACAGTACCATTACAGATGAAGCGCTGGCTTTAATACTTGAAAATAAAGATCATGCAAGCCGTAAATCAACCGTGGTTTATAAATCTCACTGGCATAAAGGCGTGGTAGGTATCGTGGCCTCCCGTTTAATTGAACATCATTATCGTCCTACAATTGTTCTAACACAATCGGGTGATGTAGTCGCGGGTTCTGCCAGGAGTGTTTCTGGTTTCAATGTGTATGAAGCCATTCATCAATGCAAAGATTTATTGGTTGGATATGGCGGGCACTTCTATGCAGCTGGCATGACGATGAAACCATCAAATGTGGAAGCTTTTCAATTGCGTTTTGAGGAAGTAGTTTCCGGAAGTATTTCTGATGACCTGTTGATTCCCGAGATTGTTGTTGATACCGAAATACAACTCAGTGACATCAATCCAACTTTCTTAGGTATCATCAACCAGATGGAGCCTTTTGGTCCGGAGAATTTGCGACCTGTATTTATAGCACGTAAAGTTTATGATTCGGGATTCTCAAAAATCGTGAAAGAAAAACATATCCGTTTTGTATTGAAACAAAACAATGTGACGTTAACGGGTATAGGTTTTTGCCTTTCAGAAAAATTTCCATTGCTTCAAAAAGACCAGCCACTCGACATTGTATTTACATTGGATGAAAATGAATGGAATGGCCAGAAATCAATCCAGTTGAAAATGATCGATCTAAGGCTTTCTGAAAATTAAAACCGGGTCGCAAGCAACCCGGTTAATTTGTTTTCATAAAAAGACCAACTATTAAGATTGAATAATCTTTGGTTCTTCTTTTCCTTCCATTAATTCTACACTGCGACTAATGAAATTTGTAAGATCACTTCCTTTCAATAATCCTTGAGATAATAATGCAAGGTCTGCCAGGTTATTGACCATTTTCTCTTGTTTTTGTTTTTCTGATTCATGCAAAATGTTTTTATATACCGGGTGGTTGCCATTGACTGTCAGGGTTACTTCATCTGGCATTTCTCCATACCATTTCATTCCATCTCCACCCATTGATGCCATGTCCTTCATCCTGCGCATAAATTCGCTGCGGGTTGCAACAACCGGTGGCGTACCTGCACTTAATCCTTTCACTTCAACCTTTACATTTAATGCAGGTTTTTTTATTTCAAATAGATTTTTCAATAATTCTTCTTCCTCTTTATTCAAAACTGATTCTGACGATTCGGCAGCATCGATAAGGTTATCAGCGATTTCTGAATCCACTCTTTTAAAAGTTACATCATCCCACTTCATTTCCATATTATTGATAAAAGCGGAATCGACAAGTGTTTCCATTTTCACTACTACATAACTTTTTTGTTGTGCGGCTTTTATATAACTATCCTGTTCTACAGGTTGTGTGGTATATAAAACGACCAGCTTTCCTTCCTTATTTTTTTGCAGCGTTTCTGTAGCAGCCCGGTATTCTTCCAGTGTATAAAAAGTATCGGATGAAGCATCCTGCATCACCAGGAACTTGTTTGCTTTCTCCTGGAATTTATCATCCGTCA
>CAMPGG010000273.1 GCA_946885335.1 uncultured Chitinophagaceae bacterium | reverse complement strand
TTTTCATTTGCATGCCCAGCGTATCATTGGCGCCTTTGAATTTGTCAAAATTCCAGCGGGGAACTTTTACAATTACATAATCCAATGCCGGTTCAAAGTATGCAGATGTATTTTTGGTGATCTGGTTTTCCAATTCATCCAGCGTATAACCAATGGCCAGTTTGGTTGCAATTTTAGCAATCGGGTAACCGGTTGCTTTGGAAGCCAGCGCCGATGAACGGCTTACCCTTGGATTGATTTCGATAGCAATGATCTCCTCGGTTTCGGGGTTCATGGAGAACTGCACATTACAACCACCCGCAAAATTTCCCAGGTTACGCATCATCGTTATGGCGGTATTCCGCATCAGTTGAAAAGCCGTATCGCTGAGGGTCATAGCCGGTGCTACGGTAATGGAGTCGCCGGTATGAACACCCATCGGGTCAAAATTTTCCACCGTACAAATGATCACCACATTATCATTGGCATCACGTAAAAGTTCCAGTTCAAATTCCTTCCAGCCAAGTACCGCTTTTTCAACCAGCACTTCATGTATGGGGGATGCCTGCAAGCCACGGTTCAACGCTTCATCCAGTTCATCTTTATCCATCACGATGCCGCCACCGGTTCCGCCTAATGTAAATGAAGGACGGATCACCAATGGAAATCCAATTTCCTGGGCAAATTCTTTTCCTTCTAAAAATGAATTGGCTGTTTTTGCGGGAGCAACCGGGATGTTCAATTCTATCATCCATTTTCTAAAAAGTTCACGGTCCTCGGCTTTATCAATGGCCTTGATGTCAACACCTATTAATCGTACATTATGTTTTTGCCAGATGCCCAGGTCTTCGGCTTCCATTGCCAGGTTCAGTGCGGTTTGACCACCCATGGTTGGCAATACAGCATCAATTTTGTTTTCTTCCAGTATCTGTTCAATGCTTTCAACAGTCAATGGTAACAGGTAAACTTTATCGGCCATCATAGGGTCCGTCATGATGGTGGCCGGGTTGCTGTTGATTAAGATCACTTCAATTCCTTCTTCCCTTAAACTACGGGCAGCCTGCGTGCCTGAATAATCAAATTCACAAGCCTGGCCGATTACAATGGGTCCGGAACCGATAATTAATACTGATTTTAAAGAGTTGTCTTTGGGCATATTTCGTGTTTGTGAAAAAACAAATTGCGCAAAAGTAATCATGTCAGCGAAAAACTGCCGTACTAATTTTTAAAATCAAGTGAAAATATTATTAAAGCTCAATGACTAGCCGTTATTTAGTTCAAATTTTTGTTGACAAGCTGCATTGCTACTATCATCGCCTGTTGTGCCTGTCCCGAAGAGGACATGATTTATCATGTACGGATCTCGGGGTCACTCACTTGTACGTTCTGTAATTCTGTTAAGCATTTTCATATGGCCATTTATAAACACTAATAGTAATTAATTTCAGTTTTAACATGGTGGTAATCCTTTAAAGCTTACAAGCTGAATCCTTTTAACTAATTTTTTCGTTGAAAGGTTGTTGCTGTTTTTGCCAATTGGTTTAACAGGTGTTAGTAAAGTTCCGGGCATAAAAAAAGAGCTGACTTGCAGCTCTCGGATCATTCAACTTTTTTAAGCCTTGGTAAAGCGACCGGGATAAAGTTCTTCTTCTTCTTTAGAAAAAATATTTCTCAAACTTTGAGGAATATTTTCATCAATGAATTTTTTTCCTTTATCAACCAGTTCATGCTTTTCATCGTCTGACATATTCAAATACCTGTAAACGCCATAAGCGGCTAAACCAATCAGTAATAATGTTGTTGCGTTTGACTTTCTGGACATATGATTATATTTAAAATTCAAATAATTATTTTCAGATCTAATAACTAAAATATTGTGCCTAACTATTTTAACAATATGGAATAAAGATTGTTGCTGATTTCACACATTTTTGAAGCTTTTAAAAGAAAGGATTGTTAATGAAGTTATTTTTATCTGTTATCCTGTTGTCAATTGGATTTACACTTTTCGCACAAAAAAATTACCCGCAAAATTATTTTCGAAACCCAATGAATATACCCATGGATTTGAGCGCCAATTTTGGCGAACTCAGGTCCAATCACTGGCATATGGGTTTGGATATTAGAACCCAGCAAAGGGAAAATCTTTCTGTTTATGCCGCTGCCGAAGGTTATGTTTCCCGGGTAAAAGTGGAGCCCGGTGGTTTTGGCCAGGCTATTTACATCACCCATCCTAATGGTTTTACTACCTTATACGCCCATTTAAATGCATTTTACCCGGCATTGCAGCAATATGTAAAAGATCAGCAGTATAAACTGGAATCCTGGGCCGTGGATCTCCAGGTTCCGGCAAATATGTTCCCGGTAAAAAAGGGTACTTATATTGCTAAAAGCGGTAATACCGGTGGGTCGCAGGGTCCGCATGTTCATTTTGAAATCCGTGATACGGAAACGGAGAGATGCCTGAATCCTTTATTATTTAATTTCCCATTAAAGGATAATGTGCCGCCAACGATCATTCGGCTGGCCATGTTTGACCGCACCGAAAGCATTCATACAAAATCCCCGGTTTTTTATTCATTAAAAAAATTAGCCGGTAAATATGCATTATCCGGTACAAGTATCATTCAGTCGCCAACGGAAAGAGTCAGTTTTGCCCTGCAGGCAAATGATAAATTATCCGGCACCAATAATCCCAATGGTATTTATTCGGCAACCATTTACTGCGATAATACACCCATGACTTCATTTACGATTGATGATGTGGGTTATGATGAAACCCGTTATATGAATGCGCATATTGATTACCGTTTAAGAAAAAAAGGCGGGGCATACCTGCAGCATTTATCTAAAATGCCCGGGGACATGAGCAATGTTTATGAAAATTTAAATAATGATGGCGTTATTAATTTATCTGATACCGCCGTTCATGATATACGGGTTGAAGTGCTGGATGCATATAAAAATAAATCCACCCTTCAATTTAAAGTTCAATACAAGGGAAATGGAAAATCAAAACCTGCTCCCGATGCTGATATTGTGCTTTATCCCGGCAATATGAATGTTTTTGAAAAAGAAGCATTTGAAATGGTGGTAGATGAAACCGGTGTTTATGACACGGTGCCTGTGAAATATGTTTTTTCTAATGGCGCTGCGGGTAACATTTCGGCTGATCACACCATTGGTGATGAATCCATTCCTTTGCATAGCCCGATGACCATTCGCATAAAACCAACTGAACAAATTGCGGAAGAGAACCGCGATAAAATTGTTATTCAAAAAGACAAGGGAGGCAGGGGAGATGTTGCCAAAGCGGAATGGCAAAATGGCTGGGTAGCTGCTTCTTTCCGGGAGTTTGGCACTTTCAGTGCATATATTGATACAATACCACCTGAAATAAATTCATTGGGATCTTCTGATACGTTGAATTTAAAAACTGCACGCAGAATTATCTTTCGGCCTAAAGATAAATCTGGTATTAAAAGTTTCCGCGCAGAACTGGATGGACAATGGTTACGGTTTACCAATGATAAATACACATCGCATATTTATGTTTTTGATGAAAAATGGCCTGCCGGTGTAAGGGAATTGAAAGTTGTTGTTGAAGATTTGGTCGGGAACAAAACAACCAGGTCCTGGTGGATCAGGAGATAGTAAAAGAAAAATAATTTTAACCAAAGGAAAAAATTTAAACAGCATGGATCTGCAGGAAGGAAGTAAAGCACCATTATTTACAGGCACTGACCAGGATGGAAATAAAGTTTCACTCAAAGATTTTATTGGGAAAAAGGTTGTGATCTTTTTTTATCCCAAAGATGATACACCGGGTTGCACGGCACAAGCCTGTAACCTGCGGGATAATTATGCGTTGTTGAAAAAGAAAGGATTTGAAATTATCGGCATCAGTCCCGATGAAGAAAAAAGTCATAAAAAATTTGAAGAAAAATTTGATCTGCCATTTACTTTGATCGCAGATCCAAAACACGTGATATTGAATAAATATGGTGTGTGGAAGCAAAAGAAAATGTTCAATAACGTTTACATGGGCGTGCACAGAACCACATTTGTTTTAGATGAGAAGGGCAAAATTGTAAAGATATTCACCAGGCCAAAGACCAGCGCACATGCTGAAGAGATCATAGCCGCTGTTAAATAAACTGGCAAGCAACCGATACCGGGTTTTAGCCGATTTGGAGGTTAAATTTTTTAACGCTCAAAGATCGGTTATGAAAAAATTCTTATTGCTCCCCGGAATAATATTTACGTTGTCCGCTTTCTCCCAGCAAGACACAGCGATGGTTATTTTTGAACCACCTGCAAAAAATATGGATGAAGAAAAAATTCCGGTTAAAGTTTTTCATTCGCAATCATTGATCAACACCAAAACGGTGGAAGTGTTAAGTAAGGGCGTTTTGGAATTTAAAGTATCACATAATTTCGGTGACCTGGCAGGGTCTAACGGTGGCATTAAACGTTTTTTCGGATTGGATAATGCCAGTGATATCAGGATCGGTTTTCAATTAGGGTTAACAGACAACCTGAATGTTATTGCCGCAAGAGCAAAAGGTGCCGGCCTTGTTCAACAACTGTATGAGCTTGGCCTAAAATACCAGCTGATGAAACAGGAAGTAAATCCTGGTAAGCCACTTTCAATCACGGCTTTCGCCAATGCGGTTGTTTCTTCTATGGAATCTAATGCTGTAACGGGCCAGGAGAATTCTTTTGAAAATTTTTCAGATCGTTTAAGCGAAACCGTTCAATTAATGGTTGCAAGAAAAATGGGTAAGATCAGTTTGCAGGCCAGTGCTACTATGGTCAACCGAAATTATGTTATGATGGGTGATGATCAGACAACTTTTGCTATTGGCGGTGG
>CAMPGG010000272.1 GCA_946885335.1 uncultured Chitinophagaceae bacterium | reverse complement strand
CATTCTATTGTATGAACCGATTCATCATCAAAAGGATGTTGGTTTAATAATAATAAAGGAGACAGAAATGCACCTTTTTCTTTATTGGCATCAATGAGTTCCACTTTTTCAAGATCACCAAAAACAATAGAAGAAGATTGCAGCAATTGTTCCACGTTGGAACGAACTTCTTTTCGTTGCTGATGGCCAGCCAATGATCCCATTTTTACTTTTTCATTTAAAGGATTACCGATCGGCGTTTTTGATAATGCATCACCCAAAGCGATATAAGCATCTTCCAATAAATTAACGGGAACGAATATGCGCCGGATTGCCGTACATTTTTGCCCGGCTTTAACCGTCATTTCTTTGCGAACCTCTTTTATAAAAATATCCCATTCCGGCATGGAAGGTGTTACATCATTTGCCAGGACCAAACAATTCAATGAATCCGCTTCCATGTTGAATGGAACATTTTCCTGCATAATAACCGGGTGAGCCTTTAACATATGACCGGTTGATGCGGAGCCGGTAAAGGTTACCACATCCTGTGATGTAACATGATCGAGCAGGTCACCGGCACTGCCACAAATAAGTTGAAGAGCGCCTTCAGGTAAAATTTTTGAGTCAATGATCTCCTTCACTACCGCTTCAGTAAGAAACGAAGTGATGGTTGCCGGTTTTACAAGGGCAGGCATACCCGCCAGCCAGTTAACCGCACATTTCTCCAGCATGCCCCAAACAGGAAAATTATATGCATTGATGTGAACGGCCACACCTTCTTTAGGCACTAAAAGGTGATGAGCCATAAAACTTCCGCCTTTACTCAATGGTATGGGATCGCCATCGGTACAATAGGGCAGGTCAGGAAATTTTCTGCGCAGGGATGCATTACTGAAAAGATTGCCGATACCGCCTTCAATATCTATCCAGCTATCCAAACGCGTAGCACCCGTATGATAACTGACCTTATAAAAATTTTCTTTTTTCTCCGACAAATGCAAAGCAAGTGCTTTCAACATCCTGCCTCTTTCATGAAAGCTCATTTTTCGTAAAGATGCGCTACCCACTTTTCGACCATAATCAAGAGCTGCGGCAAAATCAAGTCCTTTTGAAGTTGCCGTTGCAACAGGATCGCCATTAACCGCATCAAAAAGCGTTTGTCCATCACCGTCACCTGTTATCCAGTTTCCCTGTATATAATTTTCCAGTTTATTGATTCCTTTATTCATCCAGGCATTTTTTTAAAAAAAACAAAAGTTTACAACAATCACAAGTTCAAATTTTACACACTCATTTACAATTGCAAGTTTACTAAAACTTGTCCGTTGCGCAGTAAAAAGCCGGTCCTTTTGGAACCGGCCTGCTATTTCATTAAATACGTTACTTAATCTTCCCGCATAGATTCGTCAATGACCTGGCAAAGGTTTTCGAATATTTCATTTACTGAACCTTCTCCTTTAACAGTGCGGTATTTATCCTGTGTTCTGTAGTGTTCTGCCACGGGGGCTGTTTCATTGGTATAGACCAAAAATCTTTTGTGAATCACATCTGCATTAATATCATCGCTTCGTCCACTGGTCTGACCGCGGTTGAGCAATCGTTTGATCAGCTCTTCTTCACTTACCTGGAGTGCGGCAAGCAGGTTTATACTTGTTTTCTTTAAATCAAGCAGTTTATCCAGGGCTTCAGCCTGTGCAACGGTTCGGGGAAAACCATCAAATAAAAATCCTTTTGCACCCGGGTGATTATCCAGGCAGGAATCGATCATGCCAATAACCACTTCATCGGGCACCAACTGGCCTTTGTCCATAAAGCGTTGAGCTTCCTGCCCAAGAGGCGTTTTAGCGGTGATTTCTTCTCTTAAAAGATTGCCTGTAGATAAATGGATCAAACCATATTTTTCAACCAGCTTTTCTGATTGAGTACCCTTACCACTTCCCGGAGGACCAAACAATATCAAATTAAACATAAGCTTACAAACCTTGTGAACCAGCAAATATAATGTTGAACTACTAAAAAATCTTTAACAATTACCAGAAATGATTATTAATCATCAAATCGCTTAAATATAAATAAAAAACCCATAAATCTGTTAAAGCCATTCATCCGTATGTTATGAGAACATGACAGCTTAAACAATTTGTACCTTTAATTGCTTATTAAAAGAGCAGCGATCAATGTGGTTTAGTACGAATCAAACAAAGAAAAAAATTAATAAAATGAAACAAATCATAATCATACTTTGCCTGCCGGTATTATTTATGCAGTGTACATTTTCTCAATCTTCAAATTCAAAAAAAGAACAAGCGATGGAAAAACAGAAACCTGAAAACCCGGTTTATTCCAGGAACGACAGCAGCAAACTTGCACTGAGTGATGATGAATGGAGAAAGATCCTGTCGCCCGAAGTATACCAAATTGCCCGCCAGAAAGGAACAGAAAGACCCTACTCCAGCCATTTTGATAATTTTAAAGAAGTTGGAACTTACTATTGTGCAGCCTGTGGTAATGCACTTTTTAATAGTGATACCAAATTTGACAGTGGTTGTGGCTGGCCAAGTTTTTACGAACCCATCAGCAAAAGCAGTATCATATATACCCCCGATAACAGTCATGGCATGAAGCGGACCGAAGTGCAATGCGGACGCTGCAAGGCGCACCTCGGCCACGTTTTTGATGATGGCCCGCCACCAACAGGTTTACGTTACTGCATTAATGGTGTTGTATTGGATTTTGACAAAGCCCAGGAAGCTGAAAAAAAATACAACAAAGAGCAAGAGTAAATCAAGTAAATAGAAACACTGATTTTACATTGTTAAAGCATCAATGGTATGATTTAGATCATAAGGAAAGAATTGCATAGGCGTTTTCTTTGCCAATCGCGGTAAGAAGATATAATTCCATACTTCGGCCGGCGATAAATTATAATGAATAAATCAGCACACCAGTTTCACATCCCGGTTATGGGATTGGGTTTTACAATTGATACACCTGCAAAGGTTGCCAGGTTTGGTATTTCTTCTGTTCTCTCCATTGTGGAAGACAACATCATTGAACAAATGCGTGCATTTTATTGTGAGCAGGAAAATGAAATCTATATCCCGATTACAAAAAAAGAAGATGATTATCGTGCCAAACGCATTACCGCTTACCTGGATTTATTGAACAGAATTGTAAACCGGCAAATGGATCAATTAAGATCAGAAGAATTTGTGCAGGGTAATGAAATTTTCAAATACTTTACAATGCTTCCGGATGATTCTATTTTAAAAGCATTGTTCAACCAGATGCTGGATGAAGAGGACATCAACATAAAATACAGGCTACAACAAACATTAAGAAACCAAATTACACCCGGGCCCATTGATGTTAATATCATGACCAAATGCGACCGCACCAATTATGATAAAAACGGTGATGCATTACCAGCGGAATATGCTGATGCGATGGCAGCATTGAGAGGGTTTGCAAACAGTACTTTAAATGCCTCGGTTATTTTTTCTGCGGGAATGAATCCGCGTTTGTACGCATATTGTGAAACCTTCCCTGATTTTTATGCTGATGAAAAAGGGCATTTTAAAAAGAAGATCATTTTAAAAGTAAGCGATTACCGATCGGCATTGATACAGGGAAAATTTTTGGCTAAAAAAGGATTGTGGATCTCTGAATACAGGATAGAAAGTGGGTTGAACTGCGGTGGACATGCATTTGCAACGGATGGATATTTGCTGGGACCCATCATGGAAGAATTTAAAAACAAACGAACGGAATTAACCAATGAACTTTTTGAAATTTATAAAACTTCACTAATAGCAAAAAAATTCGTTGTACCTAATACAATTCCTGAAATAAGAATTGCCGTACAAGGCGGTATTGGCACTCACCGGGAAAATAAATTTTTGCTTGAATATTATAATTTAGATGCTACAGGTTGGGGCAGTCCATTCCTGTTGGTACCTGAAGCAACGAATGTGGATGAAGAAACATTGCATGATCTGTGTAATGCATCTCCATCAGATTATTATTTAAGCCATGCATCACCGTTAGGTGTGCCCTTTAATAATTTTAAAAGAAGTTCATCGGAAAAACAACGCAAACAACGCATTGAAAAAGGGAGGCCCGGCAGTCCCTGTTATAAAAAATTCCTTGCTTTTAATACGGAATTTACAGATAAACCTATTTGCACTGCCTCGCGGCAATATCAAAACCTGAAGATAAACCAGCTGCAGGCGGCAGCACTTCCGGAAGAAAAATTAAAAGAAGAAACAGAAAAAGTTTTGGAAAAAGATTGTTTGTGTGAAGGTTTGGCGGTACCTGCATTAATCAAAAACAAAAGAACGTTACCACATAATTTATCGGCTGTAACCATTTGCCCGGGACCCAACCTGGCTTATTTCTCAGGCATTTATTCTTTGCATGAAATGGTGGATCATATTTATGGCAGAAAAAATATCCTGAACGATCAGAAGCGGCCTTCTGTCTTTATAAATGAATTAAGATTGTATGTTGATTACCTGCAAAAAGAAATGGAGAAAACATTGGAAAACATCAGCAGTAAACAACAAAAATATTTTACTGAGTTTAAGAACAACCTCTTAAAAGGCATTGAATATTATACGGACCTGGTACCGAAAATGAAAACCGAAACAGGCGCTTATTTAAATAATATGGTTGAAGAATTAAAGCAGGTTAAAAAAGAAATAGAGCGTATGCTGGTACCCCAAACGGTTTAAATTACATCTTGTTGAAATAAAAAAACCGCCTTATTTAAGGGCGGTTTTTTTTGAAAAACAATTAATTTATTGATCCCACCAAAGATTGTCGACAACACTATTAACTGGGGGAACATTAGCACCATTGCGGCTTCTCTCTACA
>CAMPGG010000271.1 GCA_946885335.1 uncultured Chitinophagaceae bacterium | reverse complement strand
GTTGATAAGTTTAAAAATGATCATCATAAAAAAAGTTCCGGAAGCGTTTGTTTCCGGAACTTTTTTGTTTTGGATAATCCTTCGACAGGCTCCCCGCAATAAGCGGGGCAGGCAAGGATGACATGCCCTTCG
This sequence comes from uncultured Chitinophagaceae bacterium, assembly GCA_946885335.1. The sequence goes on along the minus strand of CAMPGG010000271.1, from coordinate 4,748 downwards.
ACAAGCTCAGGATGACATGCCTTCGAAAGCGATGAATGATCTTAAAATAATTTCCCTGTTCCTCCTACTTTAGGATCAATTTTTCCTAAGTGCGTATATGCCTTGGCGGTAGCTTCCCTGCCGCGGGGCGTTCGTTGCACAAATCCTTCCTGTATCAGGAATGGCTCATAAACCTCTTCCAGCGTACCGGGTTCCTCGCCAACTGCTGTTGCAATAGTCGTTAAGCCTACCGGGCCACCTTTGAATTTTTCTATGATGCAACTAAGTATCCGGTTATCCATTTCATCCAAACCATAAGCATCCACATTCAATGCGGATAATGCATGCCGGGTGATCTCCAGGTCAATAATACCATTTCTTAATACCTGTGCAAAATCTCTTACCCTTCTCAACAAACCATTGGCAATTCGGGGTGTACCGCGACTGCGACCGGCAATTTCAATGGTTGCATCCTCCGTTATTTCAGAACCTAAAATATTGGCTGATCGTTTAATGATACGGGTGAGTGTTTCTTTATTATAATATTCAAGCCGGGATTTAATAGCGAACCTGGATAATAATGGAGCGGTTAATAATCCACTGCGGGTCGTGGCACCCACCAGAGTAAATGGATTTAAATTGATCTGAATACTGCGGGCATTGGGACCAGTTTCCACCATAATGTCGATGCGATAATCTTCCATGGCCGAGTATAGGTATTCTTCCACAACCGTACTGAGCCGGTGAATTTCATCAATAAATAAAACATCGTTTGTTTCTAAATTGGTCAGCAAACCAGCCAGGTCTGCCGGTTTTTCAATAACGGGCCCGGAAGTCTCTTTAATATTGACACCCAATTCATGCGCAACAATCCTGGATAAGGTAGTTTTTCCCAACCCCGGAGGCCCATGAAATAAAGTATGATCCAGCGCTTCGCCACGCATTTTTGCAGCCTGGATAAATACTTTCAAATTTTCAATCAACTGTGGCTGCCCGGCAAATTCTTCCATTTGTGCCGGCCGGATATTGTTTTCAAATTCCTGGTCCAAAGGACTTAAAAAACCTTTATCATTATTTAAATTTGGATTGGGCATATGAACAAAGTTAAGCCAGTCAAATGATTAGTTAGGCCCGGTTATTTCTATTCAAAATATAAAAATTATGAAGATCGGAATCATCGGTTCGGGCAGGGTGGGCCAAATGCTTGGCATCGCCTTTTTAAATGAGCAATATGAAGTAATGCTTGGAACACGTGATCCAATGAAGGAATCCGTTACCAAATGGCAGGCTGAAAATCCTTCAGGTAAAACAGGCAACTTTGAAGAAGCCGCGAAATTCGGCGACATCCTTGTCCTGGCAGTAGCCGGCAGAATTGTGGAAGATGCCATTGAACTGGCAGGTAAAATAAATTTTGAAAATAAGATAGTCATTGACGTTACTAACCCCATTGCATCAACGCCACCGGTAAATGGTGTACTGCAATATTTTACAGACATGAATGAGTCGCTGATGGAAAAAATTCAAAAATTTATTCCGGATGCCAAACTGGTAAAAGCCTTTAATAGTGTAGGCAGTGATTTTTTCTATAAACCTGATTTAGCGGGTATGCCACCCAGTATGTTTATTTGTGGAAATGATGATGAAGCCCGGAAAGTAGTTGGTAAAATAGTTGAAAGTTTTGGCTGGGAATTAGAAGATATGGGAAAAATTGAAGCTGCACGGGCTATTGAACCGCTTTGTATATTATGGTGTATACCAGGATTTCTGAATAATGAATGGCAACATGCATTTAAATTATTACGATTAACATAAAGCCTTCTTATCAATAAAAAATGCCCCGCTATCATGCTGGGCATTTTTTATAGTCTATATAAGTTTGAGGGGTTAAACTACATATTGATTTAATTGAAGAATCAAATCCGGATCAGGACAGTTTTCCATATACTTTTCTTTTTCTGATAATTTACAAACGCCGGGATAATCTCCTTTCCAATCGCCCAGGTTATTTATCACCTGGAAATGCAGGTGTGGTGGCCAATGACCATTTTCGAAAGGCAATCCAAATTCTCCAAATACTTCGCCACGGGAAATCGTTTGGCCTTCTTCCAGGTTTTTTAAATCATCCAGGCTTAAGTGGCCGTATAGTGTATGAAAAGTTTCTCCATCTAAATAATGTGATAAAATAATTGTAGCACCATAATCGCCAAACTCATTATTAAATGCAAAACTGTGAACAATACCTTCCAATGGAGCCCGAACGTGTGACAAAGGTTTACCCCAAATATCAATACCTAAATGTAACCGGCGGGGTTCATCATCATTACTTACACTATCAAACACTTTACTCCGGCTATATACAACGCGATGTTCTCCATATCCTCCAATACCAAACCTGGCACCCGCCATTTTCAACCGGTTGTTTAAGTAATGGGTAAACTCTTCGGTTTTTTCCAGTACACCTTCTTTCAACTCATTATTTTCACCAGTAAAATCCAGCATTAATAATTTTTCGGTTGCCGGATTAAAATCCACTACCGGGTGAAAATCGGTTTGATGTTTTTTCAATAATGATATGATATCCTTTGCCATGCTATAAAGTTAATTGAAAAATGCAGCCGGAAATCGGTTCATAAGTAATGGATTTATACTTTTTACATGGCTTATTTCAACTGTTTTTTTATTTCTTCGATAGCCCTGTCAAGTTGTGGATCCTTGCCGGTTAATTTATCTTCGAAACTATTAATAACAGTTATATCCGGAGCCACACCTGTCATTTCCAGGTCCTTTCCATCCAGCGTATAACAACCCCAGGCCGGCATGCGCACAAAAGATCCATCAACCAATCCAACACCACTGGTAAAAATGATCCAACGGTAAGTTTCATTCCCAATGATTTTTCCCAGTTTAAGTTCTTTAAAACCTTGTGCAGTCATTTCCGCATCGCTTAAAGATTGCTCATTGATCAATAACACTATCGGTTTATCTGATGGTGCAAAATTGGGTTGCCTGGTATATGCTCCTTCCCTGTATTTCCATTTGAGATATGATCGCTGGCTCAGGAAATTGATCACTTCATCATGTACATTACCGCCGGTGTTATATCTTAAATCAAGGATCAATGCATCCTTTTCATTCAGCTCTTTGGTCATGTCGACCAGGAAGCTTTCCAGCTCTCCTGAACCCATATTTTTCATGTGTGTGTAAGCAATCCTTTTATTTGATTTTTCATCCACTTTTTGCTGGTTATCATCAATCCATTCATCATAAAAATTATTTAATAAGGATGATTGCGGATGAATTTTCGCTTCGATCATTTTGCCATTACGATTAAATGTAAGCTTCAACTCTTTATCAATGGATGGCTGGGTGAAATAATAATTACGATCCGTGTTTTTATCGATCGCTGTTCCATTTACTTTAGTAAGAATATCCCCCGGTTTTATTTCAATTCCCTTTTTGTCCGCATTGCTGCGGTTAACGATATACTTTACTTTATAGGGATCATCATTTTCAAAAACAATTCCCGTTTCCATTGTTTGATTGGTGAACGGTGTTGTTTCTTCCATACCTGTTGAACTAAATCCCTGGTGAGACGAGTTTAATTCACCCAGCATATCGTTAAGCAATACCCGAAGATCAGCCCGGTTATTAATATTAGGAACAAACTGCTGGTAATATTTTTTAATAGCCACCCAGTCTATTCCATGAAACTTTTCATCATAAAAATTCTCCTGCACCTGGGCCCATGTTTCTTCAAATACCTGATCAAATTCCTGCTGCAGGTTACGCCTGAAAGTATACGTAATTGATACAGGCTCCACTTTATTTTGATCAATATTCAACTTTGAAATATTGCCACCGAATAATACGTACAATTTATCGCCGGAGTTTCTTATATCAAAACCGAAAGCACCTTCTGCACCCGCAATTTTTTCTGTTTTAGTTGCTTCAAATGGCTGGTAAACAGTTTTCCATAACGCATTTTTTCCTTCGCCATGATTACTGGTATAAAACACAGTTGTCTTATCCCCTTTCTGATACACATATTGCAGGTACTGCGAGCCAAATGGCGGGCTTACCTGGTCTAATCTTTCCATGATATTTTCCAGGTCAATAACCACCGGCTCTTTTGATTCAGTTGATGTTGTTTTATTTATTGCAGAATCTTTTTTAGCCGTAGTATCTTTTTTATCTACTGTAAAAAGTTCATCAAACTTATCCGAATGAAATGGAGCATCCAGTTTTTCCAATGGCAAACGATAGATCTTTGGATTTTGCATGCCCATCGGGTAAGATGCTTTGAGACGCGAAGAATGGAAATAAATATATTTATTATCCGGCGACCAGATGGGACCTGATTCAGTTATCCCGGTATTGGTCAGGTTGATCGTTTTATTTTGTTTGATATGATGAATCATTACATCCTGTTCAAAATTTCTATACGCAGTAAACACGATGTATTCATCATTAGGTGAAAAGCCTGGCATACTGTTTTGAAAACCCCAGATCTCATCTTTCACTACCAATTTATCCTGGAAATTTTTAAGATCAATTAACCTGACTTCATTTCTGCCACCCAGGTAAACGGCCTGCGTTCTTTTATTATTCAAAGCAATTGCCCTGTTATTCTGCAAAACATTTGTCAGTTCTTTCAACCCACCCGTACCATCGGCAGCTATTGTATACCAGTTTAAATAACCATTCTTTGTTTGATTAAACAATAGCGTTTTATTATCTGACAACCATTTAATTTCCATGGCTCTTTCTGC
>CAMPGG010000270.1 GCA_946885335.1 uncultured Chitinophagaceae bacterium | reverse complement strand
TAAATTCCGAGCGGAGTTTGCAGGTAGTATAAATCATGCTTTTGAATAGCTAATTGGTAATACACCGGGGCGGACAGAAAATATTAATATTCCTTAAGCATAGTAAATATGTAAATGAAACCGCGAGTCACTTGTTATAGACCCGCGGTAGATGCAATTACAGCTTAACCAGTTTTATAGTTTTCTTTTCCGCTCCTAAAGAAACTCCCAGGAAATAAATTCCGGGATGGTAAGCTCCGCCAAACGGGATGATTTTATTGCCTTCTGATACTTTAATTATTTCCATCAGTCTTCCATTACTATCGAATACCTGGAGATTCATCTTGCCAGCAATTTTTTCCGGGATAGTTAAATAAAAATTATCCCGGCTGGGGTTTTGCGAAACTTTAAACTTCAGATCTCCTGCTATTTCATTAACTGGATTGCGGTTCGTTTCGGCTTCAACAATTTCTGTCATACATATATCGTTGGCATGTCGTGCAATTAATACCCAATCGCTTTTTTCTTTTGTCCAGATATTGGTATATCGCCGTTGAATGGTTTGACCTGCCATTGGATCTGCACCGGAAGGAACAACGGTTTCTGAACCCATAGTAATTACCACATCCTTTAAAACCATTACATGTTCAATTACTCTTGTAAAAGAGGAATAACTAAGGATACCAGCCTGAACCAATTCTACCTGGCCACCAATAAAAACCATATTCAACGGTGCATTTACCATGAAGCCTGGTGCCCATATCTTTTTAAGTGTTTCAATATCTTTCTGAACTAATGCCTGCGCCTCAATAAACTCCATTTCACGGACTTCCGCCTCTTTTTGTTGAATATTCTGTCCGAATAATAAAGTGAACGAAAATAAAATCAGAGTGATTAAAGTAAGCTTTTTCATTGTTTTAAATTTTGATTAAAACAAAGATCTGCTTCGCTGAAAATGTGATTGGGTAGAAAAAAGACATTTTATTTAAGCCGCAAAATTCTTTCGGGTGATGCCTGGTTTTGTTTTAACCATTCATTTGGCGTTAGTGAAGTAAACTCTTTAAATTCTTTTTCCAGGTGATGATAATCTGTGTAAAAATGTTCTTGTGCTATGGAAGACCAGGATACATTTGGGTGACTTATCTTATAATGATAAGCATGATTAAATCGATTGATCCGGCTAAATAATTTTGGGCTTAACCCAATCCTTTCTATGAATTTACGTTGAAATTGTTTTGTACTCAGGCAAGCTTGTTTGGCTACGTTATCCAGGGAAACATGGACAGGATCAGCCAGTAAGTAATTAGCCACCTGGTCCACTAATGATTCTTTTTTCATCTGTCTGAATTTAGCCAGCAGGAAGCGCTCAATAATATTAATCATAGCTGAATAACTGGTGGCTGTTGAAAGTTGTTCACTAATCATTCTTGTTTCAATCCCAAAGAACTGTTCTGCATCATGATAATCCTGCTTAAATTCTTGTGCTGGAATTCCTGTTAACCTGTGCAGGATCCCCTGGTTCAAAAAAATAGTGAACATAAAAAACTCAGGGCTTACCTGGAAACACTTCTTATCTGTTTGGTGACTGAATACAGATACAGTTGCAGGAATTTGTTGATCACCGGTACTCAGGTTTAGAAGATTTACAAATCCTTTAATATAAAATACAATTCCTTGTTCCGGTTTTGGTGGCCGGTGTTTAAAAGGAATTTGTTCTGGTTTATCAAACTTGAGATGGAGTAAATGGTAATTCCTGACAAATTCCTTTAATGCGGGACTTGGAGATATGCTTTTACAAATCATATAACCAGTTCAATTAAAATTTTAATTGAAATTCCGAAGCCTTTTAAATTTCTAAAAAGAGTCCTTTTTGTTGGAATAAAGTTATCAAGATTTATTATACTTAGCGAAATTTTAGTTCAAGTCTGCTTAGGGTTTTAGCGTTATAAATTCAATTATAGCATACTACCTGCAGACCCTTTTTATATTTACAGGAACCTAACAGCAGGTTACATTATTAATTATTAAGTATACAGAAAGCTAACGGGTATACTGAAACGCTTTTATATAATCAGTTTAACTTTCTCTTCACTCCTTCAAAGGTCATTTTTACATTTTTGATGTTGCCGTCCGCATCAAAAAACATTCGGTCAATGCACACTACCCTGTGGTCGCGGTCAAGATTGGGAATTGGCCTGCGGTGGTAAACAATATACCATTCATCGGTGCCAGGTATATTAATAACTGAATGATGCCCTGCGCCGGTAGCAATCGTTTCATCTGCTTCCAGTATGGTGGCTTTTCTTTCAAATGGGCCCATCACATTATCGGCCACGCCATATGCCACTTTATATGTGCTGTTTGTCCATCCACCTTCAGACCACATTAAATAATATTTTCCATTTCTGATAAACATAGTCGGGCCCTCTACATATCCTTTGGGAGTAATATCCTTTACCAGCATGCTGTCGGAAAAAGGGACTAAACCTGTAAAGTTTTCATTCAATTTTCCCACATTACATTTACCCCAGCCTCCATAAAAAATATAATACTGTCCGTCAGTATCCTTGAAAACAAATTGATCAATGGGCTGAGCGTTGTTATAAAACTTATTGATCAATGGCTTACCCAAGTAATCATGAAAAGGGCCGGCGGGATTGTCGGCAACCGCTATGCCTATGCCGCCTAATGTATCGTCCGCTATTCCATTACGCTGTTTACTTTGAATGTCATTGGCTGAAAAGAAAAGGAAATACTGATTATCTTTTTTAATGATTGCCGGGGCCCACATAGCTATTTTAGCCCATTTCACACGGGAAGTATCCAATATGTTCGGATGTTTTTTCCAGGTAACCATATCGCTTGAAGAAAAAGCATCCAGGAAAACTTGTTTTTCATACCTGGCCGAATAAGTAGGATATATCCAGTATTTATTCTCTAAAATTGCACCTTCCGGGTCGGCATACCAGCCATCTATAACCGGGTTTTTTTGACTGAAGGCTATTGTTGAAAACAGGCATAAAGAAAATACGGAACATATGTTCCGCAGTATTTTTATATTCATAAGTCTGCTATTAAAAGAGATGTCAATTTAGGAAAAGTACCGGAAACCAGGGTCAAATTCTACATCTTCTATAATCTATAACATACAGCATTTGAATAAAACAACACTGCACTCTATCAAACCTGTGATGCATCAATCTTGAATCCTTCACAATTAAATGTGTTACGTTTCCTTTTTCATCTAATTGGTCATACTCGTCTGCGTAAGTATAAAGTAGTCCATTCATCCATTTATGATCGTTTAAATCACTGAAGTTGTTATTCGATCAAGTAATACCATCATCCCTTTATGAACGTTCTTAAAAAAAGCTCTACGCTTTCAGATCTGCCTAGAGGTTCCAGAAAGAAACAAAACAAGTTTATACCAAGCGCAAGGAAAGTTGCAGGATGTGTAAGCTTATTATACTTCCAGGCACCTGCCAGCAACATAGCCATTATGATTCCCTGTGAAATAAACAACGGAACCATAATGTCTACATTTGGAAATGAAGCAATGTTCAAACCTATATATACATTTTGCACACCACGCCCTAAGGCAGGCATCATAATGATGAACACGGTTGAAATCAGCCACCAGGCATGACTATCAAAATTTTTTCTTTCCAGGATACTTTTTAGTACAGCATAACCAAAAGCCGTCATCATCACAATTTCTACTGCAGCCACACCTATAAAAAACCAGGGCTTAAAAGGACCAAAGCGCTCCGGGTTTGCTGCCGCCAGATCTGCTGATGCAATATCACGGAACATCATACCCAGAGCTGTAAAGCAAACGGCTCCGGCAATGAACATACCTATGATACCATAGGTTCTGTGTTTTGCAATTTGATTATGAGTTGCAAAGTAAGGCTGGATGATCAGGAAGAAATACCATACTGTTCCTGTCCAGTAATGTACATGCACCGACCAGGCATTTTCAGTAAAGTCGCCCCAATAATCCCGGAAGATGCCGAACTGCATAAACAGCATAGGTAACAACATCCAGAGATGAAGGGATCTGTATTTATTTAATTTTGGAACCGGAGTATTTTTGACAACAAGCTTCTCACTTGTAATACCAGGTATTCCTTCATGGAGCGTTTCAACTTTCATACATAATGTTATGGTGGTATTGTAAAATAAGTAATTGCTCAGTTTTTTCGTATACCACGGTCGTGTGATGGTAAGTCAGCACCACAGAAGTTTTTTAATTAGATTCAACTTTATCAAACCGGTGATGCATTAGCCTTGGATCGTGTACTGTTAAATGCGTTATATTTCCTTTACCATCTAAATGAAATTTTACCCATGAATTAAAACTGTCACCCGGGAATTTATCAATCCTTATCCTGAACTCCTGGTTGATATGGGGATCTAAATCTGTATCAGCAATATTTGCACGCTTCACAATGAGCTTATCATTTTCATCCAAAACAATGTTCCAATAAATATCAAGGTGAGGGCTGTAATATTTGCCTGCAAAAGATTTTAATTGTTCTTTGGAAGGTTGCCAGAATTGCGCCTTATCTTTTATTGAATAAATGATTTTATTATTTTGGTGAATATGGACTTTGAGTTTAAGGCTGCCATTTTTTTCTTTGGTAAATTCCAGGTAAGCAGGATAATCAACATCTTTAAAAACTCCCCATGAAATATACTCCAGTGGAAGAATTTCGTTTCCCCATTTCATTTTCAAAGAATCATTAACAACCACCAGTTCTACAACCTCCGTTCTTTTATTGGTAAAACTTTCAAATGTGACTGTATCCTCATCAATATATGTACCGGCAAATTGCTTTAAATCTTCAGGAGTGTATTGAAAGTTTTCTTTTTTAAAATTTTTATTTGAAAAGGGATTCTCAAATTTTAATAGATAAGATAAGATCATCTCGTGATACGGAAACTTTGCCC
>CAMPGG010000269.1 GCA_946885335.1 uncultured Chitinophagaceae bacterium | reverse complement strand
GATTAAAATATTTTAAACCGTTCGAAACAGGATTTTTCCAATGCTTCCCGGTCATCGGGGTGAGATATTTCGATCAGGGCCTTTGCTCTTTGCCGCAGGTTTTTACCCTGCAAATAAGCAACGCCGTATTCTGTTACAACATAATGCACGTGTGCCCTTGTTGTAACTACGCCGGCACCGGGTTTTAATATAGGAACTATGCGGGGAACACCTTTAGCTGTACGGGACGGTAGTGCGATAATGGGTTTTCCTCCTTTACTTAATGCAGCACCCCGCATAAAATCCATTTGTCCGCCCACACCGGAATATTGGTAAGTACCAATTGAATCAGAACTGACCTGCCCGGTTATATCAATTTCCACCGCACTGTTAATTGCTATCATTTTATTATTACGCATGATCACAATAGGGTCATTGACATAATCAATATCTAAAAACTGGAATGCAGGGTTATCATTAACGTAGTCGTATAAACGCTTTGTACCTAATGCAAACCCGGTAACTGTTTTATGCGGGTGAATGTTTTTGTATTTGTTATTGATTATATCCGCTTCAAGCAGGTCCACCACTCCATCGGAACACATTTCTGTATGTATGCCCAGGTCCTTGTGATTTTTTAAACAACGCAATACCGCATCCGGGATGGAACCAATCCCCATCTGCAGGGTACACCTGTCCTCTATTAATCCTGCCACAAATTCGCCTATACGCATTTCCTTTTCAGTGATCTTATCACCATAAGAAGTCTCAAACAAAGGTTCATCACAATAAACCATGGAATGAAAACGGCTGCTGTGAATCAATCCATCTCCATGTGTACGCGGAACATTCGGATTGACCTGTGCGATAACATATTTGGCATTGTTAACTGCCGAACGGGCAATATCTACAGACACACCCAATGAACAATAGCCATGTGCATCTGGCAATGACACATGCACCAAAGCAACATCCAAAGGAAGAATGCCTAACTTAAATAACTCCGGGATCTCGCTGAGAAAAACGGGAATATAATCGGCCCGGCCTTCATTAACGGCTTTCCGGATGCTGGCCGATACAAACATGGAATTGATCTTAAAACTGTCTGCATGTTCTGGTTTGTCAACATGTATGTCACCATACACCGTTATAAAAACCAATTCAACATTATTTAACCTGTGTGATTGTGCTGCAAGCCCTTTTAATAAACAGGTTGGCGTTTGTGCGCTTCCCTGTACAAATAAACGTTGGCCTGACTGTACGATGGATAAAGCATCTTCTAAAGACTTATACTGGATAGGTATTTTCATTTTTGTTCGTTGATTTACAGATGCAAAAAGAAGAAATTGATGAGGAAAAAAATATGATTATTATCCGGAATTACCATAACAATCATCAATAAAAAAGCTGTTCCCGATTTGGAACAGCTTTGATTAGTTTATGCCCTTTTCACTTGCTTACCCGGCGAGTCTCCCGATTGGCATCTACAAATCAATGAAATTTACCGGGGACTCGCAGTCGAGTGAAATCATTTTAATTCCGTTTTAATCATAAACGATAAATTCGAAGATTATTATTTTGTACAACCCTGTTTATCTGGAAAAGAGACTGATGCTAATAATTTAACGCCGAGTCCACGCCCCACACAAGCTTAGCGGTGAGACTCGGCTGAGAAGCAACTGGTAATAGCAGCAATCATTTCTTCGACAATACAAACCACTCCAGTGCAAGCCGGTAACCGGTCATGCCTAATCCGGAAATGGTTCCCGCACAGTTGGCAGATATGAGTGAAATTTTACGAAAATCCTCCCGGGCATGCACATTCGAAATATGAACTTCAATAACCGGTGAAGTGATAGCTGCAATGGCATCGCCTATGGCAACAGATGTATGCGTATAACCGCCTGGATTTAAAATTATACCATCAACATTAAAACCAACTTTTTGCAATTCGTCAATTAGCTCACCTTCAACATTTGACTGGAAATAGGAAATCTCTATATCCGTATATATCTTTTTTAATTGTTCCAGGAATTCTTCAAAAGGCAAATGACCATAAATACCGGGTTCTCTTTTTCCCAATAAATTCAAATTAGGTCCGTTGATGATAGCGATCTTCATATTTGAAAGTTAAAAGGAAAAAAGCAAAAACAACCGTTAGGATTTTACTGCCGCCATATCATCTTTTACCATTTGAATAAATTCATCAAACAGGTATCTTGAATCGTGTGGGCCAGGTGTACTTTCGGGGTGATATTGAACAGAGAAAGCGGGTTTGCCTTTTATACGGATACCTTCAATAGACTGGTCGTTCAGGTTTACATGCGTGATCTCTATATGTTCCGCTTTTCGCACTGCTTCCGGATCAACCCCAAAACCATGATTTTGCGTGGTGATCTCACACTGGCCGGAGATAATATTTTTAACCGGGTGATTTAAACCCCTGTGCCCGTGATGCATTTTAAAAGTAGGAATGCCATTGGCCAATGCCAGCAACTGGTGACCCAGGCAAATACCAAAAACCGGTTTTTCTTCCTGCATAATTTGTTTTAGCGAATTGATCGCATAATCCATAGGAGCAGGATCGCCGGGACCATTAGAAATAAAGTAACCCGAAGGGTTAAACGCTTTTACTTCCTCATGCGGCGTTTTGGCAGGAAAAACTTTTACATAGGCTCCCCTTTCAACCATGCAATGAAGAATATGTTGCTTCACACCATAATCCATAACAGCAATGCGTATGTCAGAATTTTTATCGCCCATTTCATAAGTCTGCGCCGTACTAACTTTTGAAGCCAGTTCCAGTCCATCCATGTCGGGCACTTCAGCCAGTTTCTTTTTCAATTCCTCGATATCCGTTATTTCAGATGAAATAACACAGTTCATTGCACCTTTGGTGCGGATATGCGTAACCAATGCCCTGGTGTCTATACCTTCTATAGAAACAATGTTATTCGCTTTCAAAAAATCTTCCATTGATCCATTTGCCTGGCGCCTGGAATAAGTTTCTTCCAGGTTGCGACCAATCAATCCCCTGATCTTAACACTATCCGATTCGATGTCTTCATCCTTCACACCATAATTACCCACATGCACATTATTCATGATCAGTATCTGGCCATAATAACTTGGATCGGTAAAAACTTCCTGGTAGCCGGTCATCCCGGTATTAAAACAAATTTCTCCACCGGTGGTACCGATGGCGCCAAAGGCTTTGCCGTGGCAAATAGTTCCGTCTGCTAAAAGTAAAACTGCGGGTAATTGTTTTTCTGTCATGTATGATTTTTGGTAGAGCCTATAAACAAATTGCGCAAAAATAAAGAAGTGTGCGAAATCAGCCGATATGATTTTACAGTTTTATGATTTCTTCTTCATAAATCTCAAAACAATACTAAAAACAGGAAAATTTGTGAATAACTTGGTTGAACAAACAGCTGTAATTCAGCATTTTTTCTTATTTTCATTCAGTTGCTTGCTGTAAGAGTTGAATAATATTCAACAAATTGTCATTTTATTGAAAATTTAAACGATTACGTATGGCAGGCAGCAATCCCGGCTTATATCACCCTTCCTTTGAACACGACTCTTGCGGTATCGGGTTCGTTGCCAATATCAGGGGCAACAAAAATCACCAGGTTATTTCGGATGCACTCACTGTATTGGAAAATATGGAACATCGGGGCGCATGTGGATGTGAAAGCAATTCGGGTGATGGTGCGGGTATTTTGATACAAACACCACATGAATTCTTTTTTGAAGAATGTTTGAAATTAAACATTCATTTACCGGCATATGGTAAATATGGTGTAGGGATGATCTTTTTTCCAAAAGACCTGAGACTCAGAGAAGAATGCCGGGAAATTTTTATCCGCTGCGCTGAAAAATTAAGTCTTGAAATCCTGGCATGGAGGCGTGTCCCTGTAAATACAGATGATATTGGTCCAACTGCCTTGTCGGTAGAACCGGAGATGGAGCAGGTATTTATTTCATGCCCCGATCATATTCAATCGGCTGAAGAATTTGAACGCAAACTTTTTATCCTGCGCAACCACGCCAATCACATCATAAATAATACAGTTAAAAAAGATGCCATTGGATTTTATATATCATCGCTATCATATAAAACCATTGTATATAAAGGGCAACTAACGAGCATGCAGGTGCGCAATTATTTTCCCGACCTGCAAAACAAAAGGGTTGTATCCGCATTTGGTTTGGTGCACAGCCGTTTTGCCACCAATACTTTTCCGTCGTGGAAACTGGCGCAGCCTTTCCGGTATATTGCGCACAATGGTGAGATCAATACGCTGCAGGGAAATTTAAACTGGTTAAAGACCAGTGAAAAAGGTTTTACATCGCCATTTTTTACGAATGAAGAAATGGAAATGCTGCTGCCCCTGATCAGTTCCGATCAATCGGATTCCGCCTGCCTCGATAACATGATCGAATTATTATTACTGACAGGTCGCAGTTTGCCCCATGTTATGATGATGCTGATTCCCGAAGCCTGGGATGGCAATGAGCAAATGGATCCGGTAAAAAAAGCATTTTATGAATTTCATGCTTCGATGATGGAACCCTGGGATGGACCGGCTTCCATTTCATTTACCGATGGTAAAATGATCGGCGCCACGCTTGACCGCAATGGTCTTCGCCCTTCCCGTTATTGCATAACGCATGATGACCGGGTGATCATGGCTTCGGAATCGGGTGTACTGCCTGTTGATCCTTCCATGGTAAAAGAAAAAGGAAGACTGCAACCTGGAAAAATGTTCGTGGTTGATATGGAACAGGGACGCATCATCAGTGATGATGAATTAAAAAACAAGATCTGTTCACAAAAACCTTATGACGAGTGGTTGAATAAATACAAGATCAGGTTAGAAGAATTACCTGAGCCACGGGTTATGTTCACGCACCTGGAACATGAACATGTTTTCAAATACCAGAAAGCATTTGGATATTCCACGGA
>CAMPGG010000268.1 GCA_946885335.1 uncultured Chitinophagaceae bacterium | reverse complement strand
ACAATTGCATCTGTATAAACAGGAATTTTTACCAACTGTACCTTGCCTGTTGGTGTGTAATCATTCAATATGGTATAAGTAAAAAAAACGGAATCTTCATTTATCCTGCACACCTGGTTTATTTCGTAATTACCAGCATTGTTAATGGAAGTTATATCTCCAAAAGAACTGGTATTAGTTGTATTGATGGAGGCTCCCTTCATTTGCACCAACATCACTTTATCATTTTGCGATAAACCTGTGGCATCGCTAACTCTTACACAATTTTTTGCAGGAATGACTTCAATAATTTTAAAGTAGGAATTAATTACGCCGCTGATGTTGGCCGTTTGGCCAAAACCGGTATTTAATACCGTGAAGAAGGTAAATATGAGTAAGCAGGTTTTTATCAATGCAGGAATATTGGATAAACGTATGTTAAAGTAATAAAAATTAAACGGATTTACAACCCTCAATCACCTTTCCCCGCTTGAATGTAACAATATATTGATAAGGATAAAGTGAAGGGTGTTTTTTTAATCTCTGTTTCATGCTTAATTTTGCACCAATGTTAAAACAGCAAATCATCCAGGCAGGGAAGATGACCGTTTTGGTTGTTACTTTTTTACTGCTGAATATTTTTAGCTTTGCGCAATGTTCTATTTGCACCAGGACCGCACAGCAATTGGGTGAAGGACCTGCCAAAGATCTCAACGCCGGCATATTATATCTCGCCTTTGCGCCTGTAGCCATTGCTGTTTACATCGGGTACCGTTGGTTTAAGAGCCATAAGCAATAAACATTCTTCGCATTATTTATTGTTTTCCTTTCAAACTCATTCAAAAAAATCTTTTCCTGTAAATTGTAGCAAATTGATTCTAATGCTACGCTTACTTTTTTTGCTATTATTCTTTCCACATTTGTTGCCTGCTCAAAAACTTCCTTCAATCCAAGAGAAGGTAAAAGATTTTCAAAAACATGATGGCTTCTTTCCATTTTATTGGGATGAACAATCGGGTAAGATATTTCTGCAGATAGATGAAACAGAAAAAGAATTTTTATATGTCACTTCTCTTCCAGCGGGTATTGGCTCCAATGATATTGGGTTAGACAGGGGATTATTGGGCGATAGCCGTATTGTGAAATTTATAAAAACAGGTCCAAAAGTTTTATTGGTTGAACCAAATTATAATTTCCGGGCTGTTACCGATGACATCAAAGAAAAACAAGCCGTAGAAGAATCATTTGCGCAATCAACCCTTTGGGGATTTTCAGTAGAAGCACAAACCGGTAATGCTGTTTTGGTTGATGCAACAGATTTTTTTATGCGGGATGCAATGAAGATAGCTAACCAGTTACGGAGAGGCAAGCAGGGAAATTATTCACCCGACAAAACAAGAAGTGTAATGTACCTGCCACGCACAAAAAACTTTCCTTTGAATTCAGAGTGGGAAGCATCTATAACTTTGGTGAATAATGATGGAGAAACAGGCCGTTTTCTTCAATCGGTTACTCCATCATCAGAAGCGATCACTGTCCGCATGCATCATTCTTTTGTGCAATTACCGGATGATGGATACCAGCCAAGAGAATATGATCCGCGTTCGGGTTTTATTCCTGTTTCTTTTTTCGACTATAGTACACCGGTATCTGAACCGATCATAAAAAGATTTATCATGCGTCATCGGCTGCAAAAGAAAGATCCATCAGCGGCCATGAGCGAAGCAGTAGAACCGATCGTTTACTACCTGGATAATGGTACGCCGGAACCCATCAGGTCAGCATTAATGGAAGGTGGACAATGGTGGAACCAGGCTTTTGAAGCGGCAGGATACAAGAATGCATTTCAATTAAAAATATTGCCTGACGATGCTGACCCTATGGATGTACGTTATAATGTGATCAATTGGGTTCACCGTTCAACCCGTGGCTGGTCATACGGCAATGCAGTTGTTGATCCGCGGACAGGCGAGATTATTAAAGGTCATGTAAGCCTGGGTTCTTTACGTGTTCGACAGGATTATTTAATTGCCCAGGGTTTGCTGGCACCATTTGAAAACGGTAAACCAGCCGATGATAAAATGCTGAAAATGGCGTTGGAAAGATTGAAGCAATTATCTGCTCATGAAATCGGGCATACCATTGGTTTGATGCATAATTATGCGGCCAGTGTTTCTGACCGGGCCAGTGTGATGGATTACCCGCATCCATTTGTAAAACTAAATGCAAACGGGCAAATAGATCTTTCAGCAGCTTATGATAACAAAATTGGAGAATGGGATAAAGCTGCCATTACCTGGGGCTACCAGGATTTCCCCGATAATGTAAATGAAAAATCGGCATTGAATAATTTGATCAAACAACAACTGGATAAAGGTTTGCAATTTATCAGTGATCGCGATGCAAGAGCACCGGGTGGTCTTCATCCGCAAGCACACTTATGGGATAATGGAAAAGATGCTGTTTGGGAATTAAAAAATGTTTTACAAATCAGGGCAAAGGCATTGGAAAATTTTGGTGAGGATAATATACTGCCAGGCACTTCTTATGCATTATTGGAAGATATTCTGGTGCCTGTCTATTTTTATCATCGCTACCAGTTAGAAGCGGTTACCAAATTAGTTGGTGGTATGAATTACACTTATGCGGTAAAAGGTGATGGGCAGTTAATCACAAAACCACTGGCAAAAGATGTGCAATTGTCTGCACTCAATGCGATCATCGAAGCCATAGATCCAAATGCATTGACATTATCGCCAAAGATCACCGGGTTGATACCGCCCAGGCCTGCAGGTTATGGAGGCAGTGCCGAATTATTTAATAAAAGAACCGGCTTGTCATTTGATGGATTAGCACCTGCTGAAACGGCTGTTAACTTTGCGTTCTCTTTGTTATTTCACCCTGAAAGATTAAACCGCCTGGCTCAAACTGTTGATCAAAGTGGGTTAGGATTGAATGAAATGCTTCAAACTTTAACCGCCAAAACATTTAAATCAACCAGGAAAAAAGGAATGGAAGCATTGATACAAATGCAAACCGAACAAGTTTTACTGGCCTACCTGTTATCATCTTCAGTGAATGAAGATGTTTCTTATGCAGCTCGTGGAATAATCATACAGCAACTGGAAACGATTAAAAATTTTCTTACATCAAAAAATACAAAAGATGGAAGTTTATATGCCGGGCATATTATGCTTGCTTTGAAAAGAATGGAAAAACCGGAAGACATAAAAACAGCTGTTCATCAACCCATTCCCCCGGGTGCACCTATTGGTTGTGACTGGAATTAGGAATCGCTTCTTCAACCAGCGATGCAAGTTTTTCAATGTAAGGCTCCGGGTAATTTTTTTTAAAAGCCAGGAAGGCTTCTTTACCAAGAACTTCCCATTGATTTTTTGATTGCCATGCTTTTTCCAATGTATCATCTAATGTTTCGATTGAAACGCCTGGACAGATAAAACCATTCTGATCATTCACCCATAATGGCATATCGCCTACGTTGCTTACCAGGCAAGGCCTTGCCATGGCCATGGCTTCTGTTACGCTGATCGGCATGGCATCAATATGAGTACATTGTAAAACCAGGTTTGCTTTCAGTAAAACTTGTTGCACCTGGCTGGTATGTCCCTTCAAAAAAATTTTATGTTGTATATTTTTTGAATGAATCAATTGCTCCAGGAAATTACGATCACGTCCATCTCCATACAATTCCAAAACCCAGTTGCGATCTTTCCATTTTTGTGATGACAATGTTTCTATTAAAACATCCTGTGCTTTTCTTTCCTTATCTAATGCAGCCAGCATAACAAATTGCACGGTATCATTATTTGGATATGGACTTGCAGTTGCAGGTACAGGAAAAGTAATGGGATTGTACATTACTTTTTTATTTGGGATATTAAGTTTGAAATTGGATTCAAGGACGTCAAAGGTTTTTTGTGCATCCGATAAATTCAAAATGGCATTATTTACCCATGATTTGAATAAGCTCAATTTTGTAGGTGACAATCGTCCGCCGGTCTGATAATTATGGAAACACAAAGTATAAGAAGGTAACTTTTGGTTCAACTTTTTAAAAGGAGCATGTAACAAATCTTCCCAGCCGCCCTGGTTTACAAATGCATGATCATAATCCCTGAACGGAATTTTATTTAATTGCTGGCGAAGTTTCCATTTATATAGCAGCGACTTATTTTTTTTGGGCAAAAGGTAAACCTGGCAACCAGCATCTCGCAATGTCTTTATTTTACCAGCTTTTTCAGGCCAGTCAAAAAATACGGCAGCTGTTTTGACCTTTTTTTCTGCATAATACAATGCCAGTTGATACCATTGTTCTTCACTGCCACCCCAACCGGCGCCATTCATAACAGATAAAAAAATGATTGATCGCATGAACGAAATGCTGTTTTTGATTAAGACGGTGAAAATAGCATAAACCATTTAATAGGACCTGGTGATGGGTTCATTTATTACTTTTGAATTCGCAGGTTCATCAAATAAAAAAATATGTCAAGGTTTTCAGGACTAAAGAAATATTTACCATTAAACGAGGCTATCTCAATTTATTTTAAAATGAAGGCTGGTCAATACCAGGGCTGGAAACTTAAAAAATTATCCTACCCGGTAAGCCTGCGTAATAATCCCTATGATTATGCTACGTTCGAAGAAGTTATCCTGAAAGAAGAATATAAGCTATCCGACGAATTTAAGCCATTGACCATCATTGATGCGGGTGCAAACATCGGACTTACTTCCGCTTATTTTGCTTCCAAATATCCAAATGCATCAATCGTTTCGCTTGAACCGGACCTGGAAAATTTTAACTGGTTAAAAAAGAATACAACTTCATACCGGAATGTACATCCCATGCTGGCCGGTTTATGGAATCAATCGGGTCATTTAGCGGTTACACATACCAGTGAGGGCAACAATGCTTTCAGGGTTGAAGTGTTGCCGGGATACCAGGAAGGTTC
>CAMPGG010000267.1 GCA_946885335.1 uncultured Chitinophagaceae bacterium | reverse complement strand
TCCATTTCAGTTGAATGAGCATGCTCAATGCCTAAAACATTTCTCGCAAATTCAATCACCGCCATCTGCATACCCAGGCAAATACCAAAAAAAGGCAACCCTTTTTCACGTGCATATTTTACTGCAGTTATTTTGCCTTCAATTCCCCGATGACCAAATCCCGGAGCTACCAAAAGTCCATCTAATGTGCCCAATTTTTCTGCAACATTCTCCCTGGTAATATATTCCGAATGAATATCAACCACCTGAACTTTACATTCATTGATTGCACCTGCATGTACAAAAGATTCAAGAATGGATTTATACGCATCCTGTAACTCCACGTATTTACCTATCAGGCCGATAGTAACTTTTGATTTGGGGTATTTTAGTTTATCCAAAAACTCTTTCCACTTGGTTAATTCCGGTTCAGGATAGCCGGTAATATTCAGCTTTTTTAAAACGATGGTATCAAGTCTCTCCTTCATCATGATCAGTGGGACTTCATAAATTGTAGCAGCATCAACAGCTTCAATTACGGCTTCCTGCTGAACATTACAAAACTGGGCTATCTTTTTCTTAATTTCATTGCCGATAGGTTCTTCTGTACGGCAAACCAAAACATCCGGCAAAACACCACTTTCGCTTAGCATTTTTACAGAGTGCTGGGTTGGTTTGGTTTTTAATTCTTTTGCGGCTTTCAAATAAGGGATCAATGTTAAATGAACAACCAACAGGTCTTCATCCGGTAACTCCCACTGTAACTGGCGGATGGCCTCTATATATGGCAATGATTCTATATCGCCCACAGTACCGCCTATCTCAGTTATGATGATATCGAATTCATTATTCTGGCCCAGTACCAGCATCCGTCTTTTTATTTCATCCGTAATATGTGGTATCACCTGAACTGTCTTACCCAGGTAAGCGCCTTCTCTTTCTTTATTAATAACGGTCTGGTAAATTTTACCCGTGGTAACATTATTGGCTTGGGAAGTAAAAATATTCAGAAATCTTTCGTAATGGCCAAGGTCTAAGTCAGTTTCAGCACCATCTTCTGTAACAAAGCATTCACCATGTTCATATGGATTTAATGTACCGGGATCCACATTAATATATGGATCAAATTTTTGGATAGTTACTCTAAAGCCTCTTGCCTGCAACAGCTTGGCAAGTGAAGCCGCAATGATCCCTTTTCCTAATGAAGATGTAACGCCACCGGTTACGAAAACATATTTTGCCATAATGATACCTGATATTTTTTCAATTTTATCTACCTCAGAATTAGCCACTTTATTCAAAAAATTATTTCTTTTTCCTTAAAATGGAAAAATAATTCCCTTTCTTAAAGTCAGATATATTTTTTAGAAATAGTTGGCCAAGTATTCAAATGACCAAGCGGAGAATGTAGAAAAATCCGGGAGGTCATGCAAAACTAAGGCTAATTTCCCGGTCACTGAAATCTGATACCCTTCTGTGGAAAAAAAATGATATCTATTAACAATTTATCTCAAAGCCTCCCGACATTAATTATATTGAGTTAAAAAAAGATGAAATTAATACTGGCTGCAATCTCCCTTTGCTTTTTCTCCTTTACCCAAGCTCAAAAAACTTATATCTGGTGTGGAAATTTAATTGACGGCATTTCTGATAAATCACGTCCCAATCAAACCATCATTATCGAAGGCAATAAGATCACCGGCGTACAAAATGGATTTACTGTTGCCGGAGCTTCCGATAAAGTTATTGACCTGAAAACTAAAACGGTTATGCCCGGCTGGATAGATATGCATGTTCATATGGAACATGAAACAAATCCAAACAGGTACCTGGAAAGTTTTACACTCAATCCTGCTGATTATGCTTTTCAGTCTGTCCGTTTCGCTGAAATTACTTTGATGACAGGTTTTACTACAGTCAGGGATCTGGGAGGTTCCGGGGTGAATATTGCTATGCGAAATGCCATCAACAAAGGATATATAAAAGGACCCCGCATTTTTACTGCTGGTAAATCCATTGCCACCACGGGTGGTCATGCCGATCCGACCAATGGATACCGCAAAGGACTAGCAAGCGACCCGGGGCCGGCTGAAGGTGTAGTGAATGGGCCTGATGAATGCAGGCAGGCAGTTCGGCAACGGTATAAAGATGGATCGGACCTAATAAAAATAACCGCAACCGGTGGTGTTTTAAGTGTTGCAAAAAGCAGCAGCAATCCACAGTTTACCGAAGAGGAAATTAAAGCCATAGTTGAAACAGCTAAAGATTATGGTTTTAAAGTAGCAGTACATGCACATGGTGCGGAAGGAATGAAAAGAGCTATTCGTGCCGGTGTTCATTCCATTGAACATGGTACTTTAATGGATGATGAAACGATTGCTTTATTTAAAAAACATGGAACCTGGTATGTACCAACACTAACTGCCGGGCAGGCGGTGGCCGATTCAGCAAAAATTCCGGGATATTATCATGCACTGGTTACACCAAAAGCACTTGAAATTGGACCACAAATAAAAAACACGCTGGCCAAAGCCTGGAAAGAAGGTGTAAAAATTGCTTTTGGTACTGATGCCGGTGTTTACAAACATGGCAAAAACTGGCTCGAATTTATTTACATGATGGAAGCAGGAATGCCCG
Organism: uncultured Chitinophagaceae bacterium; assembly: GCA_946885335.1. Next base: position 2,338 of record CAMPGG010000267.1, on the reverse strand, counting down.
CTATGGAAACCATTAAATCGGCAACCATCCATGCCGCAGATTTACTTGGCATGAAAGATCAATTAGGAAGTATTGAAGTTGGTAAACTGGCAGATATTATTGCAGTAGATGGAAATCCTTTGCAGGATAATAAAGCATTTGAAAAAGTAAGCTTTGTTATGAAAGATGGGATTATTTATAAAAACTAACAGATCCATCATTCAATAAATCAAAAAGGAAAGAACTAACGTTAATGATCACTCTTTTTGCATTTGGTTGAAATCATCAAAATAATCATTCATTTAAACGCATACTGATGGAGCCACTTTCGGCTCCATTTATTTTAACCCGGTATCTTAATATTTGTTCGCCGTTATAAACTACATTCAGCCATTTGGTTTCAGGAGATCCAATCACATAGCTATATTGTATTTTTTTTATCCTTTTTTCCTTCTCGGCAAAAAGCGGGTAACCGGCAGCTGCAGTGGAATCACCGGATGTAATGGCTGAAACAAATAATGGCCGCTCAGGACCTGTAGTTTCTATTTCAAATTTGATTGTATCACCCATTGCAACGTCAAGAATTCCATTTAATGGAGAAAAAGAAACAATATTATTTTTCCTGTAAGCGGAATGTTGAAATGGAGTTTTTTTATATTCCCTTAAAACAGGAGGGTCAGCTAATAATGTCCACCGGATATCTTCCGGGTAATGATCGGATATAAACTGCGATGGGGGTGTAAGAAAATATTTTTCATCTCTGCGGGCAACATAGCTATTTGACCTGCTGTCAATAAATCCTGATGCCCAGGTTACATCCAGTAAATGCCATTGATCATCAATAAGAACAGCATTCCAGCTATGGTTTGGCCGAAAAGGAGATTTCCTTCCATCATTGGTTTTAGCATAACCATGAATCACAACTGACTCCAGGCCAGCATAATCACAAAGCGTTTTAAATAACCTGGCATATCCATCACAAACAGCTTCTTTTTGGGTTAATACATTGATTGCAATTCTTTCATCTAATGGTTTCAATGCGCCTGTATCTTCATCATCAGTCAGCATTTTATAGCGTTGCGGACTATAACGGTTAACCTTATACGAAATATTATCAGTGATCCAATAAAAAATAGATCTCACTTTTTCCAATTCAGTTTTATGGTTTGCGGTAAGCTCTTCAGCAAGTATTTGAGGAGAAGCAGGTTTTATATATTTTACCTTTTGGGCAAAACAAAAAGCAGGAAAAAATAACAGGAAGACTATCGTAAAATATTTCTTCATACCAGGATCCTCAAATGCGGTACAACTAATCTACAAAATAATTTCATTGAAAATCACCTTATCATAAGAAGCTTAATAAGTAACCTGCAATTGCACCACCTATTACAATAAAAGCAGAATTGATCTGCCTGAAAAAATAACTGGTAATAAATCCAAGAACTGCTATCAAAGCAGTTCGCCAGTCTCCAATAGCTTCTCTTCCCATTTCTATACAAACCGCGAAAATAATTGCTACCGAAACGATATTGACCGTATCTAAAAAGGCCGACATAACAGCAGATCTTCTTAATGCCGGGATCAGTGGATTGATAAAATACACAAACAAAAATGAAGGAAGAAATATGCCTATCGTGGCAGCCAGTGCACCACCCCAACCTCCTAATTGCCACCCAATAAATGTGGCTGCAGAAAACACTGGTCCCGGTGTAAATTGTCCAACCGCAATAGCATCCACCAGGGTTTGTTTGGATAACAAACCTTTTGCTACCAATTCCGCATCTAAAAAAGCAAATAACACGTAGCCACTGCCATAAAGAATGGCGCCTACTTTTAAAAAAATTAAGAACAATTTTCCGGCAGGCAATTCCTGCAAAAACAATCCTGCCTGAAGCAGTGTAAAAGGGAAAAATCCTTGCAATGTTTTCTTTGGCTGAAGGATTATATGAATGAAAATTCCCAATAAACCGGCACCAAACAAAACATAAATTTCATTCATGCCAGCTAATACTGCCACTAATGCGATAACACCAAGAATACCTGATGTAACAGACTTCAACGCTTTTTTCCCCAACGATATCATAGTAGCAACAATAATCGCAATGATAGCTGGGGCAATACCATAAATAAAAGGCTGAACCTGGGGCAATTTTCCATATTGCTGGTAGGCCCAGGCAAAAATGGCGGTAATAATTACGGCAGGAAAAATAAAACAAACTCCTGCTACGATCAATCCTTTCCAACCTGCTCTTTCATGACCGCAATGCATGGTCATTTCCGTAGAATTGGGGCCAGGGATTAAATTGGTAGCACCAACCAAATCGAGAAAATGTTCTGGCGTAATCCATTTTCTTTTTCT
>CAMPGG010000266.1 GCA_946885335.1 uncultured Chitinophagaceae bacterium | reverse complement strand
ATTAAGTAAAGAAGACCAGTATTTTACTATTGAACGAAGATGGGAGTACCAGAGGGTATTGGATGGGAAAAACTTAATCCCGGATTATAAAATAATAAAGAACACAGGCAAATATTTTCCTGAACATAAGGAATTAAGGGTAAACGAAACAGGAGAATGCTACTATATTGATTTTAAACAAAAGACCATTCTTACCGGATCCATACAATATCAAAAGTTATGAAACGCCAATGTAAATAGCTGCCACATAAGGGAATGTTTTATAGGCGTTACATCTGGCTAAAAAATACCGCCGTAGGCGGAAAATAAAAATAAAAACAGATGAATTACAAAAAGATACTGATGCTATTGAGCATCGTTTGGGTAAGCAATATGGCTATAGCCCAGGACCCGATTACATTAATAATCAAAGAAGGAATCACAAAAGTAATCGTAGCAGTTGATCTGAAAATTCAACGCTTACAAAATGAAACAATCTGGTTACAAAATGCGCAAAAAACGCTTGAGAACACAATGTCCAAATTAAAGCTGGAAGAGATCAGCGGATGGGTGGAAAAACAACGGGCATTGTATGATGATTATTTCCAGGAACTATGGAAAGTAAAATCAGCACTCTCCTATTATCAGCGTGTCAAAGACATATTTGATCGACAGGTACAGATGGTAAATGAATATAAAATGGCCTGGGAGTTATTCAGGCAAGATGAGCAATTCACGCAAAGCGAACTGGATTATATGTTTGCCGTTTATACAGGCATGTTTGAAGAAAGCCTGCAAAGTCTTGAACAGTTATCATTGGTCATCAGTGCATTTGCCACCCAAATGAGTGATGCCAAAAGAATGCAGATCATAAATGATGTTTCTGACAACCTGGATCAAAGTTTCATGGATTTAAAACAGTTCAATCACCAAAATAAAATGATCAGCCTGCAAAGAGCAACGGAGAAAGGTGAGATTGAAACGGTTAAAAAATTATATGGACTATAATACAATTTGGCAATTTGACAATGAGACAATTTGACAATGAGACAATTTGAAAATTTGAAAATGTATGAAGGCAGCTATTTTAATTTTTGCTATTATAATGTTTAGTAGAGAGGGTTTTACTCAAACTATAGAAGAATGGACACAGCAGAAACAAACCCAGATTAAATACCTGCTAAACCAGGTTGCGGCCAATAAAGTTTACATAGAATATTTACAAAAAGGCTATTCTATTGCCAGCAAAGGATTAACCACCATTGGACAAATAAAAAATGGAGAATATACTCTTCACAAGGATTTTTTTAATGCATTATTATCAATCAATCCTGCAATAAAAAACTGGAGCAAAGTGGCAGGCATTGTTGCGATCCAGGTTCAAATAATAAAGCAAGTCAATAAAGGTTTCAACCGCATCAAAGAATTAGATCAGCTGACGCCTGATGAATTGGATTATTGCAGTACTATTATCCAAAACCTGTTCAATGATTGTGAAGAAATTATCCGGGAACTTTTAATCATTATAGCAGATGGGAATCTGGAAATGAAAGATGATGAAAGAATCCGGCGCATTGACCAATTACATGTGAGTATGCAATCCAATTTCACATTTTGTACAAAACTGAATAACCAAATGCATATGCTTTCGGTTCAACGGATCCATGAACGCGCTGCAATACATCTCGATAAAACATTAAATGCAGTAGAATGAAAAAATTTATTTTAATGTGCTGTGTTTGCCTGGTGATCAAATCATCCAATGCGCAGACGCAGGAGGCCCAGCAGCTTTTACTTAACTGGGAAAAGCTGGCACAGTTCAAACAAATGCTGGAAGATATGAAAACTGGCTACCAGGTGCTTTATAAAGGGTATTCAACGATCAGGGATATTTCCCAGGGCAATTTTAGCCTGCATAAAACATTCCTGGATGGCTTAATGGAAGTTAGTCCCGCAGTGCTTAAATATAAACGAGTGGCTGATATTATCAGTTTCCAGGTAAGGATTGTGAAAGAATATAAATCAGCTTATAAATCTTTCCAGGAAAATGGTGCATTTACTACGCAGGAATTAGAACACCTGGCCAAAGTATACAGCAATCTTTTCAATGCCAGCCTGCAGAACCTGGATGAACTTTCCCTTGTGATTACAGCAGGCAAATTAAGAATGAGTGATGATGAAAGATTGCAGGCCATTGACAGGATATATAAAAACATCATTGAACAATATTCTTTTCTGCAGGAATTTAATAACAGCACCGTCATGCTTGCTTTACAACGAAAAAGTGAAATGGCAGAACTTGAAATGCAAAAAAAGATCGGCGGATTTTAAAAATCAGAGCGAATGAAAAGGTGGGTAAGAATTGTCTTTGTGACAATAGTGAGTTTTATTTTTCCAACAACAATGATGGCGCAAGGCATGGCGGACCAGATACACAGCCTGCAATATGTTCTGGAACAATTGTATACGGATATGATGCCACTTTGCAGTCAATTGATTGGTGTTGGCCGGGGCATAGCTGGCTTTGCCGCTACCTGGTATATAGCTGCCAGGGTCTGGGGTCATATAGCAAGGGCGGAAGCTGTTGATTTTTATCCCTTGTTCCGGCCATTTGTGCTTGGTTTTGCAGTGCTTATTTTTCCTTCTGTCATTGCCATGATCAATGGTGTTATGAGACCAACAGTAACTGCAACAGCAGCAATGGTAACGGATTCAGATAAAGCGGTGGCGGTACTGCTTCAAAAAAAAGAAGAAGCCATTAAAAAAACTGCATACTGGCAGATGTATATTGGTGAAACCGGTAGTGGTGACCGGGATAAATGGTATAAGTATAATTATGGGGATAAGAGTGAAGGTTTTTTTAACACCATCGGTAATGATGTAAAATTTGCAGTCGCCAAGTTTTCTTATTCATTCCGAAACAGCATCAAACAATGGATGTCAGAAATCCTCAAAGTATTGTTTGAAGCAGCCGCCCTTTGCATCAATACCATCCGTACCTTTTATATGATCGTCCTTGCTATACTTGGCCCCCTGGTATTTGGCATAGCCGTATTTGATGGCTTCCAGCATACATTGACCGTATGGATAGCACGCTACCTGAATATTTTCTTATGGTTGCCGGTAGCCAATATTTTCGGGGGTATCATAGGTAAGATACAAGAGAACATGCTTAAAGTAGACCTGCAACAGATCGCAACAAATGGTGATACTTTTTTTTCAACTTCCGACACAGCTTACCTGATTTTCATGATCATCGGAATCATTGGGTACTTCTCAGTTCCCGGTGTTGCCAATTATATTATTCATGCAGGTGGCGGTAATACTTTACTGCATAAAGTAACCAGTATGATGAGCACCGGTACGCATACGGTTGCCAGTGGTGGAACGCATATGGTACGTGATGCCGTTAGTGATGGGTACAATAAAGTAAGAAGCAGTATGGCGGATTACGGTAATACCGGCGGCTATTTTAAAGATAAAATCAAAGGCAGTTAATATGTTCAGAAAAGCAAAAAATATTGATTCGGCCTTCAGGCAAATCAGGATGTTTTCCATTGTCGTAGTTGTCGCCTTTACAATCATAGCGGTGTATGCCACTTACAAAAGTTATGAAGTGAGTTACCATTCACAACAAAAAATATATATCCTGGCTAACGGTAAAATACTGGATGCATATGCAGCAGACCGGAAAGATAATATAGATGTAGAAGCCCGTGATCATGTAAAGATGTTCCATCATTATTTTTTCTCGCTGGATCCCGATGATAAAGTGATACAGTCCAATATCACCAAAGCGTTGTACCTGGCAGATGCATCAGCTAAACAACAGTATGACAACCTGAAGGAAAACGGATATTATGCAAACCTCATTTCAGGCAATATAAGCCAGGAAATGCGTGCAGACAGTATAACCATCAATACAGATGTGTATCCATTTTATTTTCGTTACAAGGGAGAGCAAAAAATTATCAGACCAACGACCATCGTTACCCGAAGTTTAATAACAGAAGGATTTTTGAGAAATGTATCCAGGTCGGACCATAACCCACATGGGTTTTTACTGGAACGTTGGAGGACATTGGAAAATAAAGATATCCGAATACAAAACCGGTGAAAAAATGAAAGATGATCATTTCAGTGACAAAGCCGCGAAAAGTTTAGCGGATAGCTGCAGGCGCTACCAATTAAGATGCTGCCAGGCCATTAACAACAGGCTCTCTGGTATATCTCCTGGTAAAATGAAAACCGCCCTGATCATTTTTTGCCTGGCCAGTAGTTGTTTGAGTTTATATATCGCATTCAGTTATGATCAACCTTCATTCATACCCATGCCAATTGAAATACCATCACATATTCATGAAATGGGAACAAAGACAATAGAAAATTCCCCGATGGTATCAGCAGAAACCTACCAGCAAATACAAACTTTTAAAAAACTCATGGACAGTTTGAATCAACCCATAGAGAAAAGCTTACAGGATAGTCTTTTACTACTGGAAAAAATTTACCAATTAAAATGAAGCAAATGAAAAAAGTGAAACAAAGAAAAATGCTGATGGCCTTACCCTTATTGATATTACCCTTTTTAACCCTTGGATTTTATGCCCTGGGTGGAGGAAATACTTCGCAAGCCATCCAGGATAAGGCCGGGGGATTGAACATTGAATTACCTGATCCCAATTTTAAAGATGAATCCCTGATGGATAAACTTAGTTTCTATGACAAGGCCAGAAAGGATAGCATAAAAATGGTCGAATGGATGCGCAGTGATCCCTATTATACTGATACGGAAACTGAAAAAGATCTTTCAAATGAAAACTCACTATTGAAATCTTCAGTTGGTTTAAAATATAACCAGCATCTTAAAACCTCACCATTTGAAAATAAACAAACAAAGCCTGAAGAAAAAGTTCTTCGGCAATTGTCATTGCTGCAAAACCAAATAAACGAACCAATAGCACCCACGGATCAATACAATAAAT
>CAMPGG010000265.1 GCA_946885335.1 uncultured Chitinophagaceae bacterium | reverse complement strand
CTCGTAAGCCAATTTTCTTAACGCCATTTTTCTGAGGCCGGTCCCTTCAAAATAATTTACCGGACAATACTGATTAGAGATTTGAAAATATGGTTATTGAAAATCAAAATTTTCAATAACCCGTATCAATGAACACTATTCACCTAAAAGACTTTTGAATTTTTAGTTTTAAATTTTGACTTATTTCAACACTTCTCTCGAAATAACCATTTTTTGAATTTCGCTGGTTCCTTCTCCAATGGTACATAGTTTTGAATCGCGGTAAAATTTTTCTACCGGGAAGTCTTTTGTATATCCGTAACCGCCAAATATCTGGACTGCATCTGTGGAAACTTTTACGGAAACTTCGCTTGCATAATATTTTGCCATGGCAGAAATCTTAGTAACATTTCCACCGCGATTTTTTACATCACAAGCTTGAAGGGTTAATAAATCTGCTGCTTCAATTTCGGTTGCCATATCAGCCAGCTTAAATGAAATGCCCTGGAAACTGGCAATAGGTTTATCAAATTGCTGACGCTCCTGTGCATATTTTAATGCTGCTTCATAAGCGCCTTTTGCAATGCCCAGGGATAAAGAAGCGATCGATATTCTTCCACCATCCAACACTTTCATTGCTTGTTTAAAACCTTGTCCCACTTCGCCCAGCCTGTTTGCATCCGGTATGCGACAATTATCAAAGATCATTTCTGCAGTCTCGCTGGCTCTCATACCTAATTTATTTTCTTTTTTCCCGCCACTAAATCCCGGTGTTCCTCTTTCTACAACAAATGCGGTTGAATTGTCTTTGCTCCGTGGTTCACCTGTTCTGCACATTACAACGGCTATGTCCCCGCTTATGCCATGTGTGATCCAGTTTTTGGTTCCATTGATCACCCATTCATCCCCTTCTTTTACTGCAGTTGTTTTCATATTCCCCGCATCACTACCGGTATTTGGTTCTGTTAATCCCCAGGCACCGATCCATTCGGCAGTTGCGAGTTTAGGCAGGTATTTATTTTTTTGTTCCTCATTACCAAAAGCTAAAATATGTCCCGTACATAAAGAGTTATGGGCCGCCAGGCTTAAACCAACCGATCCGCATACTTTTGATATTTCTTCAATCACCGCTTTATATTCAAAATAAGTAAGACCAGCCCCACCCCATTGCTCCGGCACCAATACACCCATCAATCCTAACTTGCCCATTTCTTTAAAAACATGAACCGGGAACTCCTGGCTTTCATCCCATTCCATTACAAATGGTTTGATATGTTGCTGGGCAAAGTCGCGGGCCATTTGAGTTACCTGGCTGGTAATTTCGTTGCGTTCAAAATTCATTTTTTCTATCCTTGTTTAGTAAAAATTAAAAATAAAACCCTTACCAGAAGGGTATCTGAAAAGGGTTTTTATCATACGACCAATAAAATCGTATTAAGGCAATCGTTAAAGGCCGATGCAAATTAAGAAAGAAAAACGAAACACTAACACCCGTTCGTGTTTTTATTTTTCTTTAAAATGAAGTTTGAGTCCATCGTAAGCTATATGGATGCCGGAAGGTAAATCACGTTCTACCTCCTGGTGACGGCCCAACTGGTGAGAAATATGGGTGAAATAACCTTTAGGTATCTCCAGCTCCTGCACAATTTCAATGGCTTCATCAAGGGTAAAATGCGAGATATGTGTTTGCTTTCTTAATGCATTTAGAACAAGTGCTTCACAACCTTTGATTTTTTTTCTTTCTTTTTCATCAATCCGGTTAGCATCGGTTATGTAGGTAAAATGACCAAAACGAAAACCCAGTACAGGCATTTTATAATGCCATACTAATACCGGGATTACGGGAATATCACCCACAACAAATGGATCAAGCTCAATATCTTTCAGGTTGATTTCAGGTACGCCCGGATATTTTTTATCGCTGAACGCATAGGCAAATTCGTTGATAATTGCTTTTTGCGTCATCTGGTTAGCGTAAACATCCATCGCTTTATTATTAAAAAAATTGAAAGCGCGGACGTCATCTAAACCTGCAATATGGTCTTTATGAGGATGTGTAAAAATCACTGCATCCAGCTTTTTCACCCTGGCAGCTAACATCTGGCTTCTAAAATCCGGTGGTGTATCTACTACCAGGCAAGTGTTTTCACTTTCAACGAGAATACTAGTTCTGAAGCGTTTGTCTTTTTGATCCGGAGAAGTGCATACATAACAATCACATGCTATCATTGGCACACCACTGCTGGTACCTGTACCTAAAAATGTTATGGTAAGTGGTGGACATGTCACTAAACAAAAATAAGAAGATTGAAATAGTAAATATTTTTACTCCGCATCATTGCCTGATTGCAATTTGCCTATAATTTCATCATAAAGCTTTTTTGCATCAGGAGGCATATCTTCAGGTTTAACTTCCAGTTGCGGAATCAGGTCAATCAATGTATTGATGCGACCTTCGATAGGTAAGAATTTATTGAGCACCACAACTTTGCGTTCTTCCAAAATACAATACCCGCTTTGAAAAGTTCCCCTTTCATAACGAAGTACATAACCTGAAGATTCCAGGATCTTTTCAACTTTATCGAGTGTGGACTGCGTGTACTTCATAATATTCAACTACGCCAAATGGCGTTTTTAGGCATTGCAAAAATATTCGTAACCCATGATCAAATGAATAATGGGACATTTAAATTTTCCACCAAATCTCCCCCATTGTTCCTATTTACTTTCCATTCTTACTACGGGGATAATCATTTCCTCCATACTTACACCGCCATGCTGAAAAGTGTTTTTATAATAATTGACGTAGTAATTATAGTTATTGGGATAACATAAAAACCCATCTTCTTTTGCAAAAATGAATGAAGAATTGATGGTGGGAACCGGTAATCCAACTTCCCTCGGATCCCTGAATGCCAGCACATCTTTTGCTTCATAATTTAAATTACGACCATGTTTATATCGCAGGTTGGTTGTTGTTTGTTTATCGCCCACAACCTTGTAAGGTGTTTTTACCCGAACGCTTCCATGATCTGTAGCCAGTACGATCCGTACACCTTTATCTGCAATTTTTTTCAATGCCTGGTGTAATGGTGAATGTTCGAACCAGGAAGTGGTCAGACTCCGGTAACTGATTTCATCGCCTGCCAGTTCTTTTAAAACTTCCATTTCAGTACGGGCATGGCTAAGCATATCAACAAAATTATAAACCACCACATTCAGGTCATTATCCATCAGGTTATGTATGTTATTAACCAACTCAAGACCTGCACTGTTATTTAAAACTTTAGTGTAAGAGAATTTAAAGTTTTTATCTGCAACCAGTTTATTCAACTGGCTTTTCAAAAATGTTTCCTCGTACAAATTCTTTCCACCTTCTTCATTATCATTCTTCCATTCGTGTGGGAATTTTTTTTCAATATCTATCGGTAACATACCAGCGAAAATCGCATTGCGTGCATATTGTGTGGCAGTAGGTAAAATACTGTAAAAGGATTCTTCCTCCAATATGCGAAAACTTTCAGCAAAAATGGGTTGAATGGCTTTCCATTGATCAACCCGGAGATTATCTATCAACACAAAAAACAACGGCTTTCCTTTTTCCAGGTGCGGAAGTACTTTTGTTCTGATCAAATTATGCGACATGATGGGACCGTTTGTATTTTTCGGATCCAGCCATGATGCATAATTGCGGGAAATGAATTTAAAAAATTCAGTATTGGCTTCACTTTTTTGAGATTGCAGAATTTCCTGCATTTCGGGGCTATCACTTTTTTCCATTTCAAGCTCCCAGTAAACTAATTTTTTATAGATATCCATCCACTCATTAAAATCAGGATTACTGTTTAATGCCATGAAAAGGTTGCGAAACTGTTGCTGGTATAATGTGGTGGTTTTTTCCGCAACAAGCCTGCGATTGTCTATGATCTTTTTTAAACTTAACCAAACCTGGTTTGGATTCACCGGTTTTATCAGGTAATCACTGATCTGGTTTCCGATGGCTTCATTCATCAGGTTTTCCGTTTCATTTTTGGTGATCAGGATTACAGGTATTTGTGAATTCACTTCTTTAATCTTTGCCAGTGTTTCCAATCCTGTTATGCCGGGCATACTTTCATCTATCAAAACCACATCAACCGGGTTTTCCTTTACATAATCAATAGCATCAAAACCATTAGTAAGTGTTGTTACTTCGTAACCCTTGCTTTCCAAAAACATTTTTTGCGATTGTAGACTTTCTATTTCATCATCAACCCAAATTATTTTTACAATTGCCATTCTATTTTTTAATTAATTGTTCTTTAAAGATTATTATAAAGTCCGTGGCTAAAAAACCCAGTACTATTCTACCAAAAAAAGTAACAAGTATTGCCTAAAAATTTAAATGCAACCCTTTTTTTGAAGGTGGATAAAGTTATGTTGAATATCCGGACGAAATATTTTCAATAAGTTAAAGCATGAAAACTATGTAAGTGCGGACTTTGCAGGTCGTAATATTGCAGAAATTAAATTGACGGTAGCATTTCATACTCCTGTAGCAGGAATCAATAGAAATAATATGTACGAAAACAGTAAAAAACTTTTTGAAAAGGCCGGCAAATATATTCCCGGTGGTGTAAACTCTCCTGTGAGGGCTTTTAAAAGTGTAGGCGGTACGCCTATTTTTATGAAAAAAGCAAAAGGCGCTTATTTGTTTGATGCGGATGACAACCGGTATATTGATTATATCGCTTCCTGGGGACCGATGATCCTTGGACATGCTTATGAACCTGTTATCAAAGCAATCCAGGAAAAAGCGGTGGATTCTACTTCATTTGGTGCGCCAACTGAGTTGGAAATTGATATGGCCGAACTGATTATAAGCATGGTACCCAATGTGGATCTGATCCGAATGGTGAGTAGCGGAACGGAAGCTTGTATGAGCGCATTACGATTAGCCCGCGGATATACGGGTAGAAATAAGTTTATCAAATTTGAAGGATGTTATCATGGCCATGC
>CAMPGG010000264.1 GCA_946885335.1 uncultured Chitinophagaceae bacterium | reverse complement strand
AAACGATTAAAATTTTTCCATTCGCCATTGGCAAACTGGTAAATGCCATTTCCATTATATTGATAGTTCCATGCACTGTTAACGGATCCTGCGCTTGCGTAAAAAGTACCATTGGATACCACAATTTGTCCATTGGCAACATCCTGTGGCGATGACAATAAATATCTTTCGAAACTGGTATTGGTATTAAAACGGGTAAGTCCGCCATAGAGATCGGCTACCCAATAACTATCCTTATAAAAAATAGCTTCTTTTGGAAAAGATATGATAGTTGGTTGTTGAAGGATCACTCCCAATGTTCCATTGATATTCAATTCCAAAACCCGGCTGTCACCATTTGGTTTACGTTGACTTAAGAATAACTTTTGGTCACTGCTGTTCAAATTAACAACGGGCCATTCATCAGCATAAAAAAAAGACCATGCATTACCGTTATAAACAAAAACCGAATCGTTGATCAAAGTAAACAAACTATTGCCCGCATGTACAATGGCTTTGCTTGCTGCAGCAGGTAATCCAATCATTCCACCCAGGTTTTGCCAGTTTCTGAAATCCGCAGGCTCTGCACCAGTTATGGGAGATCTTTTCAAACCTTCTTCCGTAGCAGCATAATAATAATTATCATGTACTGCGAAATCATTCACTTTAACGGATTCACCATTATTACCAATAAACCAGGTAGATTTTATTTCCTGCTTTTCTGCATCAACCACAATTACACCGAGCCCGGCTGATAGATAAAAATTATTTTGAAATGGGTAACTATTATAAATAGATTTATCGCCTGATATAGTTTCTCTTTTTAAGTCTGGAATATTGATAATCCGGTTTCCATCCATAAGATCAATATTGCTGTTGCTGTAACCAATAAATAAAATATCATTTTGATTGTCATATTGTATTGTACTGATTCCTGTTTCACTTAGACCATTTATTTTACTAAATCTTTCAATGCTGTTATCAGTAAGATCAACTGAAAAAAGGCTGAATGGAGTTGCCGCAAATATTTTGTTATTGCCAGCAGTTACTGAAATAGCGGAATGATAAGGCAAATGCTCACGCCAACCTTCAACAGGTGGTATTTCCAATTGGGCGTTACATACCAGTGAAATAAAATAGTAAGTAAAAAACATTATCACTCTTCCCATCATCGCCAAATTTATCAATAGTACTTCATAAACCATGATGTACTATACTTCCAGGGGTTTAATTTTCTACTCTTGTTGCCTTAACATTTTTATGTTTCTTTGTTTATACAAGTCAGCCAGCCAAAAATCACCTTATGTGGAACAGTACCGCCCGATTCCTGCTTAAATACAGGTTACCATTATTGATCACTGTAATACTGATCACCGCCTGCATGGGATACTGGGCCAGTAAGGTTGAAATGAGTTATGATTTTTCCAGGGCCATTCCTACAGATAATGAAAAATTCAAAGCATACCAGCTGTTCAAACAAAAATTTGGAGAAGATGGCAACCTGGTTGTGATCGGTATTCAAAAAGAAAATTTTTTTGACCAGCAATTCTTTAACGATTATGCATCACTACAAAAGAATATTAAAAAAATAAATGGCGTTGAAGATATTATTGCAGTTACATCTGCAGTTAATCTTGTAAAAAACGAAGAAGATGAAAAACTGCTGGCGCTTCCCATTTTCCCCAATCGCCAGCTTTCCCAAATTGAATTGGATAGTTTACAAAATATTTTTTTCAATCTTCCATTTTATCGTGGCTTGCTTTACAACCCGGAAACCCAGGCATGGTTGATGGGCGTTAGGATCAGCAAGGATGTATTAAACACCAAAAACCGTAACCATGTAGTAAAACAGGTTACAACGCTGGTGAATGATTTCCAGGACAAACACCAGGTTGAAATGCATCAAAGCGGTTTACCATTGATCCGTACTGTTCTGACTACCAGGATAGCCAACGAGATGAAATGGTTTCTTGCAGGTTCTATTTTTTTATCCGCATTGATACTCATGATGTTTTTTCGGTCATTCAGTGCCGTTATGCTGTCACTTATTGTGGTAATTATTGGCGTAGTCTGGAGTTTAGGCACCATGCATTTATTTGGTTATAAGATTACGATCTTAACAGCCCTGATCCCACCTTTGATTGTAGTGATCGGTATTCCGAATTGTATTTATTTTTTTAATAAATATCATACGGCATTCAAAGAAAGTCAGAAGGGAGAAAAAAACAGCGACGAAGAAAGAAAACACCAGGCATTGATAGCCATGGTTTCAAAAATGGGTATTGTTACACTGTTTTGTAACCTGGCTGCTGCCATTGGCTTCGCTGTTTTTGCATTGACAAAAAGCGAGATCCTGAAAGAGTTTGGCGCTGTTGCAGGCATTAATATCATGGCTTTATTTTTCATTTCCCTGGTGTTGATACCTGCTACTTTAAGTTATTTACCACCGCCTAAATCAAGACATACAAAATACCTGGATAACCAGCGTATGCTTCGCTGGCTAGACCGGTTAGAAAGATGGGCATTGAATCATCGCAAGTTGATATATGGAACAACTGCCATTGTTGTATTCATTTCTTTTTTTGGCATTTTAAGATTACAAAGCGTTGGTTATATCGTTGATGATTTGCCCAAAACAGATAAAATTTATACTGATCTTAAATTTTTTGAATCCAATTTTAAAGGCGTTATGCCGCTGGAGATCATCATTGATTCAAAAAGAAAAAATGGATTACGCAGGAAACAGTTGCAGGTTTTTCAAAACATGGATTCATTATCTATGTTTATTTCTTCTTTTCCTGAAATGGCCAAACCACTTTCTATAATTGAAGGTTTAAAATTTGCCAAACAAGGTTTTTATGAAGGTGACAGTACCAGTTTCAGTATGCCATCTTCCCATGATCTGCCTGCGCTATCACAATACCTTAATTTCAGAACGGATTCCAATCAAACAAAAAATAATTTTGCCAGGCTTATTTCATCTTTTATGGATGATGAAAGAAGGGAAGCCCGCATATCAGTAAACATGGCGGATGTAGGCAGTGAAAGACTTCCTTTTATATTAGACAGCATTCAACAAAAAGCGGGAACGCTGTTTGACAAGGAGGATTATGATGTGGTTTTAACCGGAACCTCTGTGACTTTTTTAGAAGGAAGCCGGTATATCATTAACGGTTTGAAAGAAAGTATTTTCTGGGCTTTTCTACTCATTTCTTTATGCATGCTGGTATTGTTCCGGTCTCTTAAAATTTTGGTTTGTTCCCTTATTCCCAACCTGGTTCCATTGGTAATTACTGCGGGTGTTATGGGTTGGATGGGCATTGCTTTAAAACCTTCAACGGTTTTGGTTTTCAGTGTCGCACTGGGCATAGCCATTGATGTAACCATTCGATTTTTGGTAAACTATAAACAGGAACTTCCTTTACACCCTGGTAATGTTGGTAAAACGGTTATTCAAACCATACACAGTACGGGTATCAGCATCATTTATACATCATTGGTTTTAATTGCCGGCTTCATTATTTTTTGTTTCAGCGGGTTTGGTGGCACGCAGTCCCTCGGGTGGCTGACTTCCTTAACATTGGTTACTGCTACACTGACCAACCTCGTTTTATTACCGGCCTTACTGATTAGCACCCGTTCAAAAAAAATAAAACAAACTATTGTCTGATTTTATTCATGCAGCATTATTATATTGTGCGCTGTCCATCAAATGGCGGTCATACAAATGACCATGGAAAATAACTAAACCATTCAAATTTCCCGACATGGATGCACATTGCAGGCACCATCTTCGGGAGTACTTCAAGGGAAAATATACACCCTTTTCTTTCTTACCTGATACGTTCTACCATGATCTTACCGGCCAATGCTAAAGCACCCGGTTAAGCATTTTATTTTTCAAAAAAATAATTCAAAAAAACACGCACATGAGAAAATTGCTTACTATGTTCATGGCATTGCTATGTACAATTCAGCTATGGGCACAACAATCTGTTACAGGGAAAGTAACAGATGATAAAGGCTTGCCTGTTCCAAATGTATCCGTGCAGGTAAAAGGCGGTAATACTGGAACCGTTACCGATGAAAACGGAAATTATACTATCACTCTGCCAGCAAATGCAACCACATTAATGTTTTCTTCCGTTGATATGGAGATCCTTGAAGCGAATGTTGCAGGCCGCGGAGTTGTAAATGTAACAATGAAAATGACCGACACATCTCTTTCCGAAGTGGTGGTGGTTGGTTATGGTACCCAAAGAAGAGCAGATATCACCAGTAGTATAGCAACGGTAAAAGGATCGGCAGTGGCTGATAAGCCGGTTCAAAGTTTTGATGCTGCCCTGGCAGGAAGAGCTGCCGGAGTTCAAATCACCGTACCGAATGGTGTATTAAATAATCCACCGGTATTTCGTATCCGGGGAACTAACTCTATCAATTTAAGTTCGCAACCACTTATTGTAGTTGATGGAGTGGTAACTTATACAGGCGATGTAAGCCAAACGCTGGCTGCATCAAACGTTCTTTCCAATATCAACCCTTCGGATATTGAAAGTATGGACATTTTGAAAGATGCTGCAGCTACTGCTATTTATGGTAGTCGTGCGGCAAATGGCGTGGTTATCATCACTACAAAAAAAGGCCGTAAGGGAAGATCAAAAGTAGCCTATGATGGATGGACCGGTTGGACTACACCAACCCGCATGTGGGATATGCTGGATGCACAGCAGTACATGGAAATCAAAAATGAAGGCTTAACAAATACAGGTGCGGTTGCCCGTTACCTGCCAACAAATGATGCCAATGGAAATTTGATCAATACAGACTGGGCCGATGTAATTTATCGTACCGGGTTTTCACATAGCCATAATGCAAGTGTTTCAGGAGCCTCAGATGCAACATCTTATTATTTTTCTGTTGGCTACACGGAGCAGGAAGGTATAGTTAGAAAG
This sequence comes from uncultured Chitinophagaceae bacterium, assembly GCA_946885335.1. Next base: position 62 of record CAMPGG010000264.1, on the reverse strand, counting down.
AATGATTTTAACCGTAAAACAGTTCGTTTTAATGGTGATCATAAAGCCAATAACTGGTTGTC
>CAMPGG010000263.1 GCA_946885335.1 uncultured Chitinophagaceae bacterium | reverse complement strand
GTAACTATTCCAAGTGGCGAAGTAGGATCTGAACCCATAATCAAAATAAGAGGCCAATTGGGATCTTTACAAGGAGGAAGTTCTCCATTAATTTTATTGGATAATGTTGAAATACCCTCAATCCAGGTTGTTAATCCAAATGACATTGAATCTATTACTGTATTAAAAGATGCAGCATCTGCGTCTATTTATGGTTCAAAGGCGTCCTTTGGTGTTATCCTGATCACAACAAAAAAAGGATCAGGAACAAGTAAGCCTCAAATAAATTACTCCAACAATTTTTCTTACCAAAATGTATGGAAAGATCTTAAAATGGCTGATGTAAATGCTTTGAAATATACCGTAGAAGCAGCAGAACGTATCGGTCAGTTTACTGTTGCCGGTGCTTTTTATTATGTGGACAGAGCTAGTTATGAGAAAGCTGTTGCATGGAAAGAAAAATATGGTAATACAATTGGCCCAAATGATCCCACAGTTTTTGGAAGAGACTGGTATGTACAGGGAGCAGCTAATAACCAAAAAATGGGAATGAGAACTTATGACCCCTATGATTATATGGTTAGAGAGTGGGCTCCAACACAAAAGCATGATTTATCCGTTGGATTAACTTCTGGAAAAACTTCCTACAATATTGGATTAGGTTTATTAGATCAAAGCGGTATGTTGAAGCCTGCTAAATCGGATAAATTTACCCGGTATAATGCCTCAATGAAAATATCCAGTGAGATCAATAAATATTTAACCGTTCGTGCAGGAGCAATTTATTCAAGGAGAAATAAGGAATATGGTTATGCTACATCCTCCACAACTGCTGATCCCTGGCTGTACCTGTACAGGTGGAGCTCAATTTACCCATTAGGCAAAGATGAAAATGGAGACCCTATTCGCAGCCCTGAAAGTGAAGTAGCAGCTGCAAACACAGCAAACATCTTATACAATTATTCTAATATTAACCTGGGGTCTACAGTTAATATAACCAACAACTGGAAAATAGACTTCGATTATACATATTCAAACCAGGATGAAATCTGGAAAAGACCCGGAACAAGATTTACAGCAAGAAACTCCTGGTCGGCTCCTAAACCAAGGTTAGATGCAAATGGTAATCCGGTTTATGTAAATAATGAAGGCCAGGTGGTATCCAGTACTGATCCTGGTGCTATTGCTGCTTATGATCTTTCTTTAGATACCTATACCGGACCTGGAGCCAACCCGGATCATTTTTATCGCAGCGCTGAAAACTTTTTCAGTCATACAATAAATGCTTTTTCAACTTATAATTTGAATGTAAAAGAAGATCATGCTTTTAAATTTATATTAGGTTTAAATCGTGTTGCTGCAACTACTGAATGGCAATCATCCCAAATAACCAATCTATCAGATATTACAAATCCACAATTCAATTTTGGTACAGGTACGCAAACAATTGATGGTAACAAAACCTGGGAATCTCAATTAGGTTATTTCGGACGGATCAACTATGCTTTCAAGAACAAGTATTTGCTTGAAGGAAATTTGCGCTATGATGGATCTTCAAAATTTCCTGAATTTTTATGGTGGAGATGGTACCCGTCTGTTTCTGCTGGTTGGGTAGCCAGTGAAGAAAATTTCATGCAATGGACACAACCTGTAATTGATTTCTTAAAAGTTAGAGGTTCCTGGGGTTCTATTGGTGATCAGAGTGTAGCCAGTGGTTTATACATTTCAACATTACCAGGTGGTCAATCTACCTGGATCAATGGAGGCAGGGTAAACTTTGTAGGTAGTCCTACAGCTGTTTCTTCAGATATTCAATGGCAGGATATAGAAAGTAAAAATCTTGGATTGGATATAGGTTTAATAAAGCGTAAGCTTAATCTTTCTTTTGATCTTTTTGAAAGAAATACAAAGAATATGATTGTGCCGCAGGAAGGTATTCCATTAACATTTGGAACAGGAGCGCCATTGGGTAACTATGGAGCTCTTCAAACCAGGGGATGGGAAATTACGCTCGATTTCAACCATACCTTCAAAAATGGCCTGGGAATTAATTTCAGGGGAAATATTTCTGACGCAGAAAGTATCCTGACTTCATATGGTTCCGGTACCCAGGTTAATGGAAATTATAATGGCAAGAACATTGGCGAAATATGGGGCTATCGTACAGATAGATTATACCAATTGGATGATTTTGAATTGGATGCAAGTGGAAAGCCAATTTTAATTACTCTTACTGCAGCTGAAAGTGCTTTGTATGCTGGAAGACAAGCTTATAAATTAAAAGCAAGCGGCGGTAAAAATCCTGTTTACCAGGCATTTTTACAAAATTCAGCAAACTTTAGATTTGGTCCCGGTGATGTTAAGTTTATTGATGTAAATGGTGATGGTGAAATCAATAATGGTAAAGGAACTTTGGACGATCATGGAGATCTGGAAGTGATTGGAAATTCTCTTCCACGTTATGAATATGGTTTTAGACTTGGAGCCGATTTTAAAGGATTTGATATCAGTGCTTTTTTCCAGGGAGTAGGAAGTCGTCAAATATGGGGTAATGGAGCCTTGGCCATAGCAGGTTATCATGCAAGTGACGGTGCAATGCCTGAAGCTATTGCCGGTAATTTTTGGACCCCCGATAATACAGGAGCATTTTATCCCGCAGCTTATAACAATGCGGGCAGCAATACTGCTAATAACATGCAGGTACAGGATCGTTACTTGTTAAACATGGCTTACTTAAGGATGAAAAACCTGGCTGTAGGTTATTCTCTGACTGAATCATTAATTAAAACAGAATGGATCAGATCTCTCAGGGTATATGTAGGCCTGGAGAACATTATTACATGGGATAACTTAGGTGATCTGCCGATTGATCCTGAAGCAATCAGTGGCTACTCAATGTGGAATACCTCAAATTATAATTTAGGTCGTACAGGAACGGGAATCCCTGCTTTTAAAAGTGTTTCCTTTGGTTTACAAGTGAATTTTTAAAAAATACAAACATGAAAAAATTTAAATACCACTATACATTAATAGCTTGTATATTTTTACTATCGTGTAGTAAAGATGTGTTAGACAGGCCACCACTAACAAGTTATGTTGATGACCAATTCTGGAGAAATGAAGGTGATGTGCGCATGTATGCAAACGCATTTTATCCTCAATACTTTAATGGTTACAACACATCTTTCACAGCTGATTATACACCTGTAAGAGGTTATACATTTTCCGATGATTTAACGAGCAAAAATGTTCAGTCAAATTTTGAAAGCAGTATTCCTACATCAAGAGGATCTACTGCTGAAGGAGCTGCCTGGATGGCTCAATATGCAGGACCAACCTGGAACTTTGCCTGGGTGCGAAAATCAAATATATTTTTAAACCGCCTGGAAAATAAAGTTAAATCTAACATGACTGAAGAGGCCTACAACCATTGGACGGCAGTAGCGAAATTTTTCAGGGGTTTTGAATACAGTCGTTTAGTAAGCGTCTTTGGAGATGTTCCTTATTTTGACCAGGAAGTTCCAAATACAGATTTAGCAACTTTATATAAAGACAGGGATGACAGGGGTTTTGTAATGGATAAAGTGTATGATGACTTTAAATATGTTCTTGCAAATATTCGCGAAAATGATGGAGTTCAATATTTAAATAAAAATATTGCTGCAGCATTTATTTCAAGATTCATGTTATTTGAAGGTACATATCAACACTACCATGGTTTAGATGCTGCAAGAGCAAAAAAATACCTGGAATTTGCTGTTGAAGCTGGAGACATTGTGATCAATAGTAATAAATTTAGTTTTACCAGAGATTTCAAGTCCCTCTTCGCTTCAGAAAGCCTTGCCGGCCATCCGGAAGTGCTTTTATACAGAGTCTATGATGCTGCGCTGGGGATTACTCATTCAATTGGTTCTTATCATAATGGAACTGAAGTTGTGGGTGTGGATGGCAACCTGGTTTTAATTAAGTCTTTTATTGCAAATGATGGTGATGTATGGCAAAATTCTTCTGTTGCTGATGCATCCAGTTTTGCGATTGCAGATTTAGTAAAAACAAGGGACCCACGTTTCGAAGCTTCATTCATGGACAGGCCAAACGCAAATTCAGCAACACTGCTTTATGGATATAAATTTGCATCCAGAGAAGCAATAACCTACATCGGCAAAACATATCCACCGGCTTGGGGAAGTAATACCAATACCAGCGATGCACCTGTTATGCGCCTGGCAGAAGTTGTATTAAATTGGATCGAAGCAAAAGCGGTATTGGCTCAATACTACGGTGGTTCAATTACACAGGATGACCTTGATAAGTCAGTAAATGCTATCCGTAATCGTCCTTTAGATGCAGCAGCCATTGCAAAAGGTGTACAAAAAACAGATCCATTATTGCTTACTGCACTGCCTAATGACCCCGATCGGGATGCAGATGTTCCTGAATTGATTTGGGAGATTCGCCGGGAAAGAAGAATGGAATTTGTATTTGAACATACCAGGTTATTAGATTTGAAAAGATGGAAAAAATTATCCAACATGGACTTTAGTACTGACCCGGATTATTTTCTTGGCCCATGGGTGGATGTACAGGCGGAAATTCCAACTTATTTAACCACTGCTAATATTAATAAGATCAGGGTTAAAAAATTAGATGGAACCATTATTACATGGAATGGAACCAATGCCAGCGAAATGGTTGGATTCTGGATGGTTGAAAACGCTCAAAACAGGAACGCTTTCACCGACAAGAATTATTTGTCACCGGTTGGCCAATCTCAAATAATTCAATATGAAGAAAATGGTTTTACACTTACGCAGACACCAGGCTGGTAAGCATTTTATGTTATAATTTTATAAAGTCGGGTACTCTTGGGTCCCGACTTTTTTCTTATTCACCCTTTTTTAATCCATTAATAATGACCAGGCTGTTTATTTTTTGTCCACTTCTCTTTTTATTTACATCCCTACACGCACAATCATTCAAATTCGCTCATATTTCTGATACACATATTGGTAATGCAACTGCTG
>CAMPGG010000262.1 GCA_946885335.1 uncultured Chitinophagaceae bacterium | reverse complement strand
ATAAATAAAAATGAACTAAACCCTAAAAGTTTTAACGGGCAGTATGAAGATGATAACGATTTGCCTGCATTTCATAATACGAGTGAAACTGCAATAGGTTATTTTTTGATTCAGTAAATGAATCATTAATACCCGTAATAGTGATAAAAAACTCCTGGCCATTATTAATACACTTAAATAACATAAATAATTATGGATCATTCTTTCATTTTAAAAACAACTGATCTTTCCTTCCATTATACTAAGGAGGTAAAGACGCTTTCAGCAATTAACCTGCATGTTATTAAAGGAAGCATTTATGGTTTTCTCGGTCCAAACGGTTCTGGTAAAACCACAACCTTAAGTTTATTATTAGGTCTCTTAAAAATGCAGGAAGGTAAAATTGAAATCTTCGGGCAGGAAATGCACACAGACAGGTGTGGTATTTTAAAAAAGACAGGTTCACTCATTGAAAGTCCTTCTTTGTATGGTCATTTAACTGCAAGGGAAAACCTGGAAGTGTATAAACCTGTATATGGTGTTACCAATGAAAGAATCACTGAAGTTTTGAAAATTGCAGGCCTGGAAGATGCCGGTAAAAAAACCGTTAAGAAGTTTTCATTAGGAATGAAACAGCGCTTATCCATTGCATTGGCCATATTACACAAACCAGAATTATTGATATTGGATGAACCTTCGAATGGGTTAGATCCAAATGGAATCATTGAGTTGAGAGAGTTGATCCGCAAACTAAACAAAGTATATGGAATGACGATCCTGATCTCCAGTCATATCCTTGCTGAAGTTGAAAAAATGGTAAGTCATGTAGGCATCATCAATAAAGGTAAAATGTTGTTCCAGGGAACAATCCGGGAGCTTCAACAATTGCAACAGAAAGATGCCATGTTGCAGATACATACCTCCGATAACGAAAAGGCTTATCAAAGTTTAAAAGCGTATATGCCAGAACGTGAGAAGGAAAGAATTGTAGTTGCGTATAAAGATCCCCACCAGGTTGCATCAATCAATCGCATCCTTATTCAAAACAACCTGGATGTTTATTTATTGGCACCTGCTGAAAATAACCTAGAACAATTATTTATTAACCTGACAACAAATTAGTATGAGTTTATTAATATCACTACAATCAGAAAAGATAAAGAATAAAAGATCTGCTTCATTTTATCTATGCATGATCGTTGCGGCCCTTGTTCCAATAATGTTAACTATAGAAACCATTACGTTAAACATCCAGCATCCGGGCCAAACAGAGCCCTGGACCAATATTTTTTTGGAAGGAAGGGAATTTATCAGCTTCATGTTTCTCCCGTTATTCATCATCCTGGTCAGCACATTATTATTACAATCAGAATACAGGAATAATACCTGGAAGCAGGTGCTTGCATCACCACAGGAATTAGTCAATGTATTTTTTTCAAAATTTATTGTCCTTCATTTATTGATTATTCTTTTTTTACTCGCTTATAATTTTTGGTTGATTGTGTCGGCTGGTATTTTATACTTATTAATACCCAATCATTTTACAGGCATGATTGACCTAACAGAAATTTTTATTTTAAATGGACAAATTTATCTATCCATTTTAGGGATGAGTACAATACAGTTCTGGCTGGCCTTGAGGTTCAGGAATTTTATTGCTTCACTTGCAATCGGGTTTTGTTTATGGATTGCAACGCCGATGATGTTATTCGAATTTGATTTTACTTTTCTTGAATATTTCCCGTATTCATTTTACTTTATGACAAATATTCCCAAATACAATGATAATATTCCTTTTATCTTATCTCTTTCAGTTGCATACGCTTTTGTATTCCTGGGAATTGCCTTTGCAGAATTTAAAGGGAGGAGAAAAGTTAATTAGTTGGAATGTTGATTAGTAGATTAGCAAAAATTAGAAGCAGAAACCTAACACGAAGAATAATTCTCAAATTCTCAAATTAACTCATTTTCAAATTGTATTACAGCACTTCCTTGATATTGCCATCCTGCAGTTTTACAAAATACAATCGCTTGTTTTCAAAATAATCAAGCGTCATGTTTTCGCGATTGAGAAAAACTGGTTGAATGTCAAACTGTGTGAACAGGTTATTTTCTGCAACGCCAAAATTAGAGGCGATGTCCTTTTTATATTTATTCAACAGGTTTACAAAACGCCAGGTTACTTCAAAGCCACGAAAAACCATATCGCTTGGTCGGGCATACATCATGCTCGAAAACTGGTTTCCGATATGATCAATCAAACCATCATTCTTGGACTGGTAAAAAGGAGTGCTCGTAATAATTTCAAGGCCCTGGTATTCTTTCTTATTAAAATCGCGGATATTACTCCAGGTGGGCATGCCTACCACAGTTACCGGTCCCATTTTATTTATTTCTGCTAAACCTGCCGCCAGTTTTCTGCCAAAATTTTCATCCAGGCTGCCTGCCACTACCACATTGTGCATATTTGTATCAATGTGAGGTAATAAGTGGCCTATGGTAAAATTTACGGGCAGATCTACATATTCTAAATTCAATGGTTTGGATGAAGAGTATTTTCCAAATTCATCAAAATATCTTTTAATCAAATCCTCCATTTGTCCTTTTTTTCTAAAAACGACAATGGGTTTGGTAGCATAATGCTTTTGAACAAATTTATAAATGCCTTCCGTTTGTGTTTTAAGCGTGGGATTTAAAATGACGAAATATGGATTACCATTCACTGCGCCATCATTGGGTAGGTTGGCATTAATAAATGGAACTTTCAGTGTAAGCGCCGCATCTGCAAAAGTGCGTATTTCGTTTGCTGCGGCATGCGCAATGATCAAACCGATGTCTTCATTCACCAGGCTATTGATTTGCTGGGTGAGTGTTTTTTGTTTTGATTTGGTGTCAAATACAAAAACCTCCAGGTCAAGACCTAGTTCACTTAAAGAATCCAGCGCCATTTTAGCGCCTTCATAAAATTCTAATCCGGGATTTAAAAATTTGGGAAACTCTTTTCCATACACATAATTATTGCTACGATCGAATGCAGAGTCAAGATATAATGGTGCAAACAGGGCAATCTTTAAATGATCACCCCTGTTATCCTGGGCTGATACAAAATGGGGATGCAAAAACAATAAGACTAAACCCGCAAACAAAAAACATTTTTTCATGCTTAACATTTAATTGATTCATAGCGGGAGTGTTGACTATTCCCATTCTATGGTGGCCGGTGGTTTACTGCTTATATCATAAACCACCCGGTTAATTCCTTTTACATTATTAATGATCTCACTACTTACATGCGCCAGGAAGTCATAAGGTAAATGTGCCCAATCTGCCGTCATTCCATCCACACTGGTCACTGCCCGGAGGGCAACGGTGAACTCATAGGTCCTTTCATCACCCATTACTCCTACGCTTTTAACTGGTAACAAGATTGCCCCCGCTTGCCAAACCGTTGCATACAGGTTGTGATCTTTTAAAGCTTTCACATAAATATGATCGGCCTGTTGCAATAACTGTACCTTTTCCGGGGTGATCTCACCCAGGATCCGGATTGCCAATCCCGGGCCGGGGAAGGGATGTCGTTCGATCATATCTGCCGGTATGCCCAACTCGCGGCCAACTTTACGTACTTCATCTTTAAAAAGAGAACGCAAAGGTTCTACCAATTGTAAATGAAGGTGTTCCGGTAGCCCGCCTACATTGTGATGCGATTTTATAGTTACCGAAGGACCATGAACACTAATACTTTCAATTACATCAGGATAAATAGTTCCCTGTCCCAAAAAGTCAATATCCTTTAATTGTTTGGCTTCATCCTGGAACACATCTATAAATAAACCTCCAATGATCTTTCTTTTTTCTTCAGGATCTGATTTGCCTTTCAGCGCATCATAAAAAACATTTTTTGCATCAATGCCTTTAACATTCAAACCCAGTTGCTTATAAGTTGCCAGTACCGATTCAAATTCATCTTTTCTAAGTACACCATTGTCAACAAAAATTCCATATAACCTGTCGCCAATGGCCCGGTGAATAAGTGTTGCAGCAACAGTTGAATCTACCCCACCACTCAATGCCATGATAACTTTGCGATTACCAATCTGCGTTTTTAAACCTTCAACTGTGTCTGTGATAAAATGCTTGGGTGTCCAGTCCTGCGAGCATTTACAGATATTAACCAAAAAGTTATTCAGCAATTTCTTTCCTTCAATGGTATGGTAAACTTCGGGGTGAAATTGTATACCATACAGTGGCTGGCCATTACTCTTTCTTTTGAAAGCAGCTATAGGAATATTTTCTGTGGTAGCCAGCAATTCAAAATCGGCAGGCAATTCTTTAATGGTATCACTGTGGCTCATCCAAACCTGGCTGGCGGGAGAAATATCTTTTAATAATTCATCGGTCTTTTTATGGTGCAAAAGAGCCCTTCCATATTCCCTTTTATTACTTTTTGCAACGGTACCTCCAAATTTTTTGGCGGTCAGTTGTGCCCCATAACAAATTCCCAAAACAGGTAATTGGTTGGCAATAGACTGAATATTAATGGAAGGCGCATTTTCATCATTCACTGAACACGGGGATCCGGAAAGGATGATGCCTTTAAGACCCGGTTCAATTTCAAATGATTTGTGGAATGGGATGATTTCACAATAAACATTGGCTTCTCTTACAGCCCTTGCAATGAGTTGTGTGTATTGCGATCCGAAATCAAGGATCACTATCTTTTCTGTCATGGGGGCGAAGGTATGAAAAAGGCTTTGAGGGAATTATACCAGGGATTGGCAGAAAAGCAAAAAAAATTAAACATTTATGGTAACCTGCCCTCCAAGCCTGTCGTCTTAAATAAAAAATATTTTTAATTACCTTAGAACACCAACTAACAATTATGCAAAAAATATTATTATTCGCTTTAGTAGTTTTAATGACGGCCACAAGCTGCCGCCAGATTTTCGCCAAACGTGTAAGAGGAAACGGAAGCGTGGGTACCGAAACCCGCCAGGTTGCTAATTTTAACAGCATAGATGTAAGTGGCGCCATTGATGT
>CAMPGG010000261.1 GCA_946885335.1 uncultured Chitinophagaceae bacterium | reverse complement strand
GGTTCTGTGATCTTGTAGCTCCGGGCAATTTCTGTTGAATAAATTAATGGTGTTACCACCCGATCATCTTTAATTAATTTATGACCCGTTAATGCACTGGCTGCCACTATCCTGGGTCGCGGATGATTATGCCCTTCATTATCACCCGAAGAAATAATGGTGGCTGATGCAGAAAGCGCAGATAAGAATTCAAATGAACAGTCATCACTTCCATGATGACATGCTTTTGCAATATCACACGAAAGTTCACTTAAATTGTCTTTATAAAATTGCAGGATGTGTTTCTGACTTTGCGCATTCAGATCACCCGTTAATAACACTTTGGTTTTACCATAATCTACTCTAAGCAACAAACTATGACCATTTGTGTTTTGCGAATCGCCATTGGTAAATTTCTTCAATACCGGTTTGCCTTCCCATTTTTCCTCGATAGGTGCAAGTACTTTAATACTTGGCAAATTTGTTTTCGGTTCAAAGCCCGGTATGTAACCATTGCTATTTTTCTTATTACTCAGCCGCGTACACCTGGTTGTAGATTTTACAACCTGAGATATAAAGTCTTTCCATTGCCCTTGCAGGCTGTAACCTGTACTCACTGCGCCGCTTGCACCGGGTAAATGATTTTTTAAAGCTGTTTTACTATTAAGCAATAATGTCCAATAACCATCTTTATAAGGACCTAAGTTTCTTTCACCATCCTTTTCAAACCAATTCATGCCGGCATAATAATATGCGCCAATTTCAACTTTACTTAACTTCAGTTCCTGCACTTCATTCGGGTTAATGATATCCCACAAACCACCATAATGATCTTCATCGTTATGAGAACTGATCATTGCATCGAGACTGATTTTTGTTTGACCATAGTCCCGGTCAAATTTCCAGTCAATAAAATCAGCTGCATTGCGTTTGGTGATTTGCTTTTTGCGGATATATCCTCCATCAATTAAAATATGCTTGCGGTCGGGTGTTACGATCAATACACCATCACCCTGCCCTACATCAATAAAATAATATTCAAGTAATGATTGCTTACCTATCTGGCTTGTATTTACATATCCATTTATTCCTCTTGCTTTGACTTTAACCCGACCCGTTACAGGAAGATCCTCCTGTAATCTTACCGAATCGCCCCAAAGCAAATGAATACTTTTTTTGTTTGATGTTTTCCCTGAAAATAAAGGAATGGTATCTTCAGATACATACATGGTAATATTTGACATAAGGATAAGCGTTAGTTTAAGGTATTAATATTGAAAAGAAATCAATATTCACATCAAAGAATCAGCCATGCAAATGGAAGGTTAATTTATACAACCATTTCAGTTTTTCTTTCAAGTGGGACAGAAATTTCAAGACGGGTGCCTTTGCCGGGTTGTGATGTAAGATTAACCTCTCCATCATAAAATTTGACCCTGCTGTCAATATTTCTCAAACCAATGCCCTTTGATTTTTTAGCGGTATCGAAACCAATTCCATTATCCCAAATAATCAAATAAACGATTCCATGCTCTGTTGCAATTGTTATATGTACATCACTGGCCGCGGCATGCTTTAAAATATTATTGACCTGTTCCTGTATGATCCGGTAAAGTACCAGTTTTAAATTGTCATTCACCAGGTGTTCATGAAAGTTATCAATGATCAGCGAAGTATTAATGGGTGTGATAGCCTGAATTTCTTCTGACAAATCTTTAATTACATCCACCAAAGATGTTTCTAATGCCGGCGCCACTAATTGTTTTGACAATCTGCGGATTTCCATTATGGCCAGGTTTACATTATCATAACTTTTATCAATGGCTTCCTGCACTAGTTTGGCATTTCCGCCTTTGGCCATTTCAAGATAAAGTTTTGTAGATGCCAGGATCTGGTTGATGTTATCATGCAGTTCCTTTCCCAATTCCTCCCTTGCTTTCTCCTGTACCTGTAATGTTGTTTCGGAAATTAATTCCTGCTGCATAACCCGGTGACGTACCAATTGTGCTTCTGCATTTAATTTTTCCGTTACATCATTTGCTAAAATTAACCTGGCTGGTTGATCATGATAGATGATATTATCGGCTGTTACATCAACCATTATTATCGTTCCGTCCTTTTTTTTATGCCGCCAAATTCCACGGTTGTTGGAATGAATATTTTTTTCATCATTTATAAATTGGACATACTTCTCATGATCTTCTTCCGGGCGTAAATCTTTTGAATTCAATGCCAGGAATTCGCTGAGTGTATAACCGTAATGCTCAACTGCAGCCTGGTTAACATTTAATATCTCCAGCGTAGATTTGGAAATGATCCACATCGGCATAGGATTACCTTCGAACAAGAGCCTGTAATTTTGCGCCTTGCTTTCTAATGTTTTCTGAGCATCCTGAACCTGTGCTGACATCGCATTAAATGCACGGGCCAATTTACCTAATTCATCATACCGGTTTAAATGAGATAGCGTTGAATAGTTGCCCGCCGCTATGCCAGATACGGCGGTTGTAAGTTTTTGCAAAGGATCGGTTATTTTCCGAACCATTAACCATGCGACTAATACACCAATTATTAAAAGTATTGAACCGATCAAAATCAACCATTTTAAAAATTGGTTAGCTGCACCCAGCACTTCTTTTTTAGATAATTCAACAGCAACAAGCCATTGACTATTTACAATCGGTCGAATATGTGCAATAACCTTTTCACTATTTCTTTGATAATGAATAACATTATTTTCTATTTGCTGAAAAGACGGAACAGGAGATATCGCTTTTTGCAAATCAGACCAAATTTTTCCATCCTTATTGCCAACAAATAAAGACGCTCCTGACCCAAGCAATTTTCTTAATTGCGCTAAAGCCGGGGCGGTAATACTCATCATTCTCCAGCGGACCAGGTAACCAATAGTTTTATTATTTTCAAAAATTGTGGACACTATCGGATAATAAACAGCATCGCCTGATTTGTATAATTGTCCAACAAACCCGGTGTCAGGTGTGTTGGAAAGTTTTGTAAGGATTGTATCCAGGCTGACATTTAAATCAAAATCGTTTTTCGCTGAGCTATATATAGTATGGAAGTCAGCATTTTTAATTTCAACCTTCAGGTAACCTGTGTCCTTTCTTAGTGCAATTAAATCTTCTACCGTTTCACTGCTGCTATCAGCTCCATTGGTTTTTACATAATTTATAATGTGCGGTGTGTTTCCATTCTCTTTAGCACTGGCCACCATGCTGTGTGTATTACCGGTTAGCATAGAACTCAATTGTTCAGAGAGTACCTTTAACCGATCTTCTCCGGCATTAAGTTCCGCACGGCTTACACCAATATAAGATGTGATACCAAAAATCAAAATGATACTTAGAAGTAAAAGGAAAATTATTAATGGCAAACGTTGCCCGAGAGAAAGGCGTAAAAAAAATGGACGCTTCATCGGCGTATATTTTTATAAGATTTTATTGGATTTGGAATTGCACCACAATATGTTGCTGCACAGAACTAACAAGATAGTAAATATGCAGGGTAAAATCGGTAGTTTATGGCATTATTATATCATAACTTAATGCGTAAGTATATTATACTTATATGCAGAGATAATAATCCGTATTTATACGCATGTGCATCAGCGTATAAACCACATGAAATACTTTTTCCAATTTTTCATTTTCTATAAATGAGTTAACTTAATAGAAATGTTATTACCATTTAAATTTGCAATACTTCAACTGATTTTACTGGTTGCACTTAACACTTATTCTCAGAAACCACATATCATTTATATTATGACTGATGATATGGGCTATGCAGATTTAAGTTGTTATGGTGGAAAAAAAATAGTGACACCCAACATTGACAGGCTGTCAACTCAAGGAATTATGTTTATGCAGGCTTATGCAGCTGCGCCAGTCTGTACACCTACCCGAGTTGCTTTTATGACAGGACGATATCCTGCACGTACACCCGCAGGATTAAAAGAACCCCTGACGCCAGTTCAAAAAGACAGTGCTGTTGGTTTATCCGGAAGCTACCCTTCCATTGCAACGATGATAAAATCTGCCGGTTATAAAACGGCCCTGATCGGTAAATGGCATTTGGGTTTTTTACCGGAATATAGCCCGGGTAAAAATGGATTTGATTATTTTTTTGGGATTCACAGCGGAGCTGCCGACTTTATTTCGCATAAAGGTGATGGCAGAAGACATGATCTTTACGAAAATGAAAACCCAGTTTACCCGAAAGGCTATCTAACGGATTTGTTTACACGTAAAGCAATTGACTATATTAAGCAACCACATACTGATCCCTTTTTTCTTGCACTTAATTATACTGCACCTCATTGGCCCTGGCAGGGACCAACAGACAAAGCCTATGATGACACTGTTGATTTTAGAAAAGGTGGATCACCGGCCATTTATGCAGCCATGATGAAAAGCCTGGATGATGGTATTGGCCAAATAATGCAGGCATTGGAAGAAGAAAACTTATCCGGGAACACGCTAATTATTTTCACTAATGACAATGGAGGAGAACGTTATTCAGATAATGGAGCATTTTCTAATGGGAAAATGAGTTTGTGGGAAGGTGGTATAAGAGTACCGGCCATTGTTCGCTGGCCCGGAAAAATACAGGCAGGCATTTTTACTAATCAACCTGCTATAACCATGGATTGGACGGCAACTATACTTGCAACTGCCGGAGCCAAGCCGCATCCTGATTTTCCTTTAGATGGCATAGACCTGATGCCGATATGCACTGGCACAAAAAAAGAAACGGGACGAACTTTTTATTGGCGGATATTTCAACGGGCAAAACAAAAAGCAATAAGGGAAGGCAACTGGAAATATCTTAAAGTTGAAAATGAAGAATATCTCTTTGATTTATCTGTTGATCCCGGAGAGAAAACCAACCTGAAAAAAAATGATGCGGAAATTTTTAACCGGCTTAAAAATCAATTTGAACAGTGGGAAAAAAAAGTTCTTACTCCTGTTCCCTTGTAAGTATTTTTTTAATAATAATTACCAATCTATATTTTTTCAAAGACGATGCGAT
>CAMPGG010000260.1 GCA_946885335.1 uncultured Chitinophagaceae bacterium | reverse complement strand
TGTAATTACCAGGTGATACCGCCCTTACCGCGTAATAATAAACCTGCTTCTGCTTACCCAGGTCCACAAAAAAATGAATACGATCATCCCGAACATCTAATGCTTGTGGGTTCTCCCCGTCTTTGATCCAATCCATACCAGGTATCTCTTTGGTCCTAGGGTTTTCTATTTCAAAACCAGCAGGTAATAAATCGGTAATAACGATATTATCCACCGGGTTGCTATATGCATTTTCTAAAGTGATGCCGATGATGATCAAATCATTTTGGTTGAATACATTGCCTGAAATCACTTGTCCATTCCTGTTATAGAAACGTTTTCTCACCTTAATAAAATTATCTTCTTCATTATATTGACCGCTGGCACTGATCCCTTCCGCTTCCCACCAATAATACAACCTGCCATTTCCGGTTGTAACAATTTCAACCTGGGTTGAATTAATATCTTTTTTATTCCCCTGCCAGTCATTTCCGTCGATCCGGGCAATTGTTTTTCCATTCACTTTGATCGCTGCTTTTACATCAGATTTTCCAGCCTGCCTGGCCATTTTACCCAAAGCAAGGAATGAAAAAGTTCTTTCCTGGGTATTTAAATACCGGTTAGATTTTAATAAATCACTTACTTGTCTAACCATAATGGGTACCTGCTTATGCCCGGGATCAACTTCCAGCAATACATTTAATGCCAAAGCAAGATCCCTGTGATACGAATAAAAACTACCCCCTGTTTGCGGAACTGATTGTTCCCCACTAAATGATCCGGGTAATAATGCATTAAATGATTTTTTATCTCCTGCTAATGCAAATGCCGCCGACAATAAATAACGGCCATCCAACGAAAGCATTCCTGTATTAGCCTTGTAATAGTTCATGGCAGAAATATTGGGTCGCCCCGCCATGGATAACACATACAAACTATAAGCAACTTCTTTAGGAGCGATCTTCCTGTTCTGATCACGGTTATAGTAATACGTTATAGTCTGCTTATTCGCCAACCGGTGACTGATATAACCTAATAATGTTTCCATTAAACTATTATCCACATCAAACCCTGCCTGTTTTGCTTCCTGCAAAAAATGCGCAGCATACACCGTTGTCCACCAATGCTCCTGTCCTTCATTTTCCCAGAGTGTTAGCGCACCATTATACAACTGTCTCATTTTGATCCTGCGGATGGTTTCAATAATATTAGCAATGGCCTGGTCTCCTGTTTTTAAACCCACCAAAGCGGCCATATCGCCATAATATATTTGAGGGAAAGCCGATGAAATGATCTGTTCCGTACATCCGTAGGGATATTGCACCAGGTATTTTAAATGCGAAGCAAGTTCCGCTACCGGTGATGAACTGACCATGAGTTTATAATCCGATGATCCGGAAATAAAATCACTAACGGGAATATTCACCTGCTGATTTTTTCCACCAACAATACTTCCACTGCCGGAAAATTTCTGCAAAGTAGATGGCGGCCTTACAGATAATTCGGTTTCCTCGTAAAAGCGTTCACCCATACTGTTTATATCAACCCTGATCTTACCTATACCTATACCCGGTTTTGCAGCAACCTGGTAATAAACCACTGTTTCACTATTGGCGTTTATATTTATTTTTTGGGTTGAAGAACCAACTACCTGGAAAGGACCTTCCGCATTTATAACGGATGTTGCATCAGCGGCCTTTGCTGTGGTATTACTGATAGTTACCGGCACTGAAATAGTATCACCCGGACTTAAAAAACGGGGCAAGGCTGTACTGACCACAACGGGATCAGCAACAGTCATCACCGTTTCTGATGAACCAAAGGCATTGCCTTTATAGGCAACAGCCATCAAGCGGATCTGCCCGCTGAACTGCGGTATTTCAAATGATACATTGGCAACACCATTACCGTTAGCTTTTACAATACCACTCCAGTAAGAAACAATTTTTATTCTTTTTGCCGGCATAGGGTTCACCCGTTTATCCATCTTCATACCAGCATCACCACCGGTGCTGCTAAGCCTGGCCCTGATCTCTGGAAATAACAAGGGATACAGATCATAAGCATTTACCTGCAAAGCTCTTTTCTTATAAAAATATTCAAATGGATCCGGGCTGGTAAAATTGCTTACCTGCAAAACACCATTATCAACGGCTGCTAAAGTTACATAACTGCCAGGCGCAGCTTTAATACTTACTTTTTGGTGCGTACGTGAACGAACAGATTTCTGTGCCGTGATGGCAACATTCATTTTCCTGTCTTTTCCCAATGCACGAACATTTTGAAAACCATGTGCAACGGTTAATGGAATTTCTGATACCTCATGCGGTTTAATTAAAGTGGCAGTAATATAAATATTTGGCAAATGCACATCTTTTACAGGCAGTTCCATACTTGCCGCCCGGTTATTTACTTCAATATAACGGTAATCTACAACGCCATTATTCTCCAGGGTTACCAGCATTTTTCCATCAAAAGGCGCTTTGAATAAAAGTTTTAAATGATCGCCTGTTGTATATTCTTCTTTATCCGTTTCTATATCAATATTTCCATCCCGGTTAACTTCAAAGGCATTACTGTAATTATTACCCCATGATCCATAACTGTAAAATGATTTGCTGATGTATGCCGAAGCACCTGGCTTATAAATGCGTAATTCATAATCCCCTGGTGTAACGGGTGTATATGTATGAACCACTTCCCCACTGATTTCTTTTTGTAATTCCGAAACGATTTTATCCTGTTTCTGTGATTCGTACCTGAAATAACTGCCACTGCGAACAAGTTGTGTCTTGTATTCTTTTTTTACCATTACGATCCTGGCTGTGCTTCTGACCGGACTACCATTTTTACTAACGGATAAAATACCAAATTTTACCGGCCGGTTTAATGGGAAATAGGTGGAGTAATCATTCTTCAATCCAAAAAAAACATCCTGTGTAAAGATTTCTACTGGTGTTTGCCGACTTACCGGGCGACCCGTTTCATCAAAAACCGTGGTATAAAAATCCGCCTGCAGTAATCCCATGTTTGCATAAAGAGCAGGCACTTCATAGGTAATAGCTGCCTTCCCTGATGCATCTGTTTTACCTTCTTTTAACTCCTTGCCAAAAAACGTATTCTGGTTGGCAAGTGTAAAATCATAGTCCGGGAATTTTTTTGCTGTAAATTTCTTTTGCTTAACCTGTATTTCTGTTTCATAATTCCTGTTTGCAGCAGGAGGCCCAAAAAAATTAACAGCCTGGATCGCTAAGTTTGCTGATTGACCCGGCACCAAATCTTTTTTATCTAAAGTGGCTGTAACCTTAATCCGGTCGGGAACAAATTCTTCAACCATAAAATTTTGCGTAGAAAGCAGGATATCATTAGAAGAATAAACTTCTAAATTATAAGTTCCGGTAATGGCAGATGCCGGCAAATCTATGGATGACTCCATGGAGCCTTCTTCGTTCAGATTTTTGCGGAACGATTTAAATTCTTTTCCATTAGGGTATAGAAATTTTAATTTAAGCGGAATACCGCCAGGACTTTGCCATTCACTATTCCGAAGGATCACTGAAAAACGAACTGATTCACCCGGACGATAAATATCTCTTTCAGCATAAATGAATGCATCCATACCAGTAGGGTTCATTCGCTTTCCGCCAACATCAAACCGGGAAGTATTGATCCTGGTATCATTAAATGGCAGGTAATTGAAATCATCTCCTGTTTTAGCAATGATCATGGCAGGCCTGAACCCTTTTACATCATTGCGACTATAAATAATTTCGGCTACTCCATCACCGTTAGTAACACCATTTCCTATCAATTGATTATTGTAACCATATACATTTACCTGCACATCATTCATTCCTTCGGCTGTTTTCAGTGAATTGGTAAAAACAAAAATTTTATCCTGCCCTTCTTTAGCAATCATCCCAATGTCAGAGACTGAAATATAACGGCTGCTTCTTACCCAATAATCTTCAGTACTCCTGACCATAACATGGTAAATACCTTTGAACTCCGGCAACCGGTCGGCAAACTGTGAAATATTTAGTAAGCGGGCTATTCCGCTTTTTGGCAATGTGCTGGTTTCGATTTCTTTTTCAAAAATCACATCGCCCAATGTAGCATCTGCATAATCATTTTCTTCTTCATACGTTGCATAACGGGCATCTTCATTTTCATCAGGATAATATCCAAAGCGTTGGGCATGCACCAAATTATTTTCATAGATCTTTGAAACAACCAGTTTTATTTTAGGCACATTGGTAAGTATAACTTCGATATTACCGGCTCCTTTTTTTGAGAGATAAACCGCTTTGTTATTGGTAAAGGCGATATCAGCTTCCAACTGCCCAAATCCCAGGTCACCTTCATAATCTTCCTTCAAAACGCCGCCAACACTTCCGCGCAAGCCTTTCAAAACCTGGAATGTATATGCTTTATCAGCATCGAACTGGTTGCTGCGAACAACAAATCCATTATCACTTATCTCAGTTGTGAAAGTAACAGCCGGATCTATTTTTAAATAACTGGAAAGATTAGCCGAAGCTATTTGCTGCGTTGTAACTACCCGTACCAATCCTGCAGTTCCATCATGTTCAGCTATTACATTTTGAATATTTAAAACAAAAGGCGAAGGAATAATAAAACGGCTACTGATGTTTTCATTTATTTCATTTTTTCCATCCGCAGGCTTTAATCCCTTACTGATATTTATCACTGTTGTAAATTCTTTGTCTTCTACTTTAATATCATGCAGGCGGATATTTATTTCATTGGAAGCAGAAACAGTTTGAAAATTAAATCCAACCTCCTTTCCTTCAACTTCAATTTTCAATTTGTCTTTTAATTCAGCCGGATCTACAGGATAATTAAATAACAGGCTGACCTGTGGAACCGCAGCCCGGGTACTTTCATCTACTAATACCCAGGTAACACCTGTTTGATCAAGCGCCAGCATGGGTGTATGAAATTTTATATCATTTGCATCTTCTACTTTATCAAAACTTGTAAAGCGTAAAACTTCAGGAGTTATTTTGGCTTTATAGGAAGTAGCCGGCAA
>CAMPGG010000259.1 GCA_946885335.1 uncultured Chitinophagaceae bacterium | reverse complement strand
ATTTTATATTCATCCTGAATTATGATAATTAATATTTCTTTTCGCTTTCTTCAATTGATCCTAACTGTTATATGCTTTTTGACAGCGATGCATATTTATGCCCAGGATAAAACAGTTCAAAACAGTGTAAAAAATCTTCCCAATATTATTTACATCTATGCTGATGACCTGGGTTATGGCGAATTAGGTAGTTATGGACAACAAAAGATAAAAACACCAAATCTTGATCGTATGGCTGCCGAAGGAATGCGGTTTACACAGCATTATGCCGGGTCGCCTGTTTGTGCGCCATCGAGGGCTATCCTGTTAACTGGCAAGCACAGTGGTCATGCATACATCCGCGGTAATTATGAATTAGGTGGATTTGCAGACAGCACGGAAAGAGGACAGATGCCATTGCCTGAAGGAACTTTTACAATTGCCAAAATGTTGAAGAAAGCTGGTTATGCAACCGGGATGTCTGGTAAATGGGGATTGGGAATGACTGGCACAACTGGTGATCCTTTGTTACATGGATTCGATTACTATTACGGGTTATTAGATCAGAAACAAGCACATAATTTTTATCCAACACATTTATGGGAAAATGGCCAATGGGATACATTGAACAATCATGTGATCAATGTTCACCAGCAGATTGACCCTGCCAATGCAACGGATGCTGATTTTGATTATTATAAGGGTAATGATTATGCCATAACCAAAATGACTGAAAAGGCATTGGGTTTTATAGATCGCAACAAGCAAAAACCATTTTTCCTTTACCTGCCGTATACGCTTCCTCATTTGTCTTTGCAAGCCCCGGAAGAATATATCAATAAATACAAAGGCCAGTTTAAAGAATCGCCTTACTATGGACAGCATGGCTATGCGGCAACAAAATATCCTTTATCAACCTATGCGGCTATGATCACTTACCTGGATGAACAGGTGGGGATTATCTTGCAAAAAATTAAAGAGCTTGGCCTGGATAAAAATACTATCATCATGTTTTCAAGTGATAATGGGGCAACTTTCAGCAAAGGAATTGATACAAAATTTTTCAACAGCGTGGATGGATTAAGAGGTTACAAAATGGATCTTTATGAAGGTGGTATTCGGGTTCCATTTATTGCCCGCTGGCCTGGGATTATACCTGCAGGTAAAACAAGCGATCATATCTCCACCCAGTATGATTTAATGGCCACACTGGCCGATATTACAAACCAGGAGCAAACAATTAATACAGACGGGATTTCTTTTCTGCCAGCATTAAAAGGAAATAGGAATGCTCAAAAAACGCATGAACATATTTATTTTGAATACCCCGAAAATGGTGGGCAGGTAGCCATTCGCATGGGTGATTGGAAGGGGATCAGGACAAATGTAAAAAATGATGTAAACGCTCCATGGCAGTTATTCAATTTAAAAACAGACAGGAATGAAACAACGGATGTTGCAAATAAACATCCGGAAATTGTCAGGCAATTTGATAGCATTCAAAAAATGGAACACCAGCATCCACATATCAGGGAATGGGAATTCGTTGATCCAAAATTCAATCAAAAATAAATCAACATTAAAATCAATATCATTAACCAAAAAAATATTTTAAATATGAACAGGAAGGAATTTGTAAGAAACACCGCACTGGCTACAGCATCACTGGCAGTAACTCCAACCCTTAACCTTTTTGCGGGTGTAATGAAATCAAACGTGAGAGTTGCCATCATTGGCGTGGGTTTGCGTGGGCAAAATCATTTGAACCTGTTATTGCGAAGAAGCGATGTGGACGTGGTGGCTATTTGTGATATTGATGACCGCATGCTGACCATGTCAAAAGCAATGATCGATAAAACCGATAAAAAATTGCCTAAGGTATATACCGGTGATCCTTATGCGTGGAAAAAAATGCTGGATAAAGAAAGGCTGGATACGGTCATCATTGCAACGCCCTGGGAATGGCACAAAGAAATGATCATCGGTTCATTGCAATCCGGAATTAAATATGTAGGAACAGAAGTGATGCTGGGTATTACTTTGCAGGATCATTGGGATGTGGTACAGGAAGCTGAAAAACATAATGCACATGTGATGATGCTGGAAAATGTTTGTTACCGCCGCGATGTAATGGCCGTTTTAAATATGGTTCGCCAGGGCCTGTTTGGTGAATTGATCCACCTGCAGGGTGGTTACCAGCATGACCTCCGGGATGTAAAATTCAATGATGGTAAAAATGCTTATGGAGGTGGTTGTGAAATAGGAGACAAAGCCTGGTCAGAAGCGCAATGGCGTACACATCATTCTATTTATCGTAACGGTGACCTGTACCCGACGCATGGTATTGGCCCTGTTGCGCATTATATCAATATCAACAGGGGAAATCGAATGGTTAACCTCAGTTCATTTTCATCAAAGGCAAGGGGACTCCATGAACACATCGTTAAAAAATGCGGCCATGATCATCCAAATGCAAAGATCAATTTTAAATTGGGCGATGTGGTTACCACCAATATTGGTTGTGCCAATGGCGAAACGATATTATTACAACACGATACCAATTTGCCCAGGCCATATTCATTAGGATTTAGGGTGCAGGGAACCGAAGGTATCTGGATGGATCTGAATAAAAGTATTTACATAGAGGGAAAATCACCTAAGCCGCACCAGTGGGAATCACAAAAGGAATGGCTTGAAAAATATGATCATCCTTTATGGGCCAAATGGAGCAAGGAAGCGGAAGGGTCGGGCCATGGTGGAATGGATTTCTATGTGATACATGCATTGATAGAATCTATCAAACGCAAACAGGAACCACCCATGGATGTCTATGATGCAGCAGCATGGAGTGCTATTACACCTTTGAGCGAATTATCAATCGAACGGGGAAATGAAACCGTTGAATTTCCGGATTTCACCAATGGAAAGTGGATGTACCGTAAGCCTGTGTTTGCATTGAATGATGAATTCTAAAATAGAAAGCATTATTTAAAAACCTTCAACCACAATCATTTTAGTAGTAGCAGCGCTTTGCCTGATCTTTTTTGCTTCGGAGTAGATTTCTGAATTCCACCATTCTTTGGCACGGTCAACAGAGGGAAATTCTAAAACAACTATTCTTTCAGGGTTCCAGTCGCCTTCTAATGATTCCGTCTGAGCACCCCGAACAACAAATCTTCCGTCAAATGCAGCTACGGCTGCAGGGGTCAGTTTTTTGTAATCCTCATATTTTTCATGATCATGTATGGAAATTTCAACGATAACAAAAGCTGGCATAAATCAATTTGATTTAGTGAATAAATATAAGAATGGATTATTAAATTTTATTCGCCGGCTTCGACCCCGCAATACTGCGGGGCAGGCATGCTCAGCCTGACATAAAAAACTTAGTTAATTACTGAATTAAATAATCGTCTCACCTTTTTTATAATTACCATAAACTTTTATTTCGGTAATATAGTCCTGGATGCTTTCGAGCACTTCATTAAATTGCTCGATAGTTTCATACTCAAGATCAGCATGAAAACTGTATTGCCATTCTTTTTCAGGTATGGGCATACTTTGAAGCTTACTGAGATTCACTTTTTTTTCAGCTACCTGTGTAAGGACTTTTGCCAGGCTGCCGATGCTGTGATGAACATTAAAATTGATGGAAGCTTTGTTGGAATCTGATATTTCTTTTACCGCATCAGCTCTTTGTAAATAAAGGAAACGGGTATAATTTTTTTTGTTGGATTGAATACGACGTTCAAGAATATCCAGTCCATAGATCTTTGCTGCCAGGTCACCGGCAATTGCAGCAGCATGTTTATTTCGGTGCTGGTGAATATGTTTTGCACTCAAAGCGGTATCTTCTGTTTCCACCAATTTCCAATGCGGGTATTTTTCCAAATAGTCTACACATTGCAGTAAGGCCATCGGGTGGGAGTGTACTTCCCTGATATCTTCCAGTGAAACACCCGGGTTGGCCATCAGGTGCTGGTTGATGCGGAGATAAATTTCTCCTGCGATTCTCAAATTACTCTTTCTTAAAAGGGAATAATTAGGCAGAATACTTCCGGCAATTGAATTTTCAATCGCCATAAATCCACCATCACTTTCTTTTGCGTTTGCCGCGATCTTTACAACTTCCTTAAATGTTGCGCAGGGAATTACTTCTATATCTTTTCCCAAATAATGCTGGGCGGCAATTTGGTGAAAACTGCCTTCATAACCCTGGATACTAATCTTTTTAATCATGCAAATTTTTATTGAACTGCCAATTCCTTTCTATCAGATCATATAACCGTACAGGTCATCATCTTTTTTTAATTCGGTAAATTGAAAATGATAGCGATGAAGGTTATCTAACAATAATTTATAATCATTCCTGCTTTTTAATTCAATGCCAACCAGGGCCGGCCCCGTTTCTTTATTGTGTTTTTGCATGTATTCAAACCGGGTAATATCATCGTGCGGACCCAATACCAGGTTTACAAATTCTTTCAATGCACCCGGGCGTTGTGCAAAACGGATCAAAAAATAATGTTTCAATCCTTCGTATTGCAGGGAACGTTCTTTGATCTCCTGCATCCGGTCAATATCATTGTTGCTGCCACTGATTACACAAACTACTTTCTTTCCTTTTATTTCATCCGCGTAATCTTCAAGTGCCGTGATGGATAAAGCGCCTGCCGGTTCCACCACGATGGCTTCTTCATTATACAGTTGGAGGATGGTTGAACAAACTTTTCCTTCGGGCACCAGGTGCATGTCGTACAATACTTCCCGGCAATAGTTAAACGTAATTTCGCCAACCTGTTTAACGGATGCACCGTCAACAAATCTTTCTATTTCATCCAATACAACCGGGTGACCCGCTTCCAGGGCTGCTTTCATGGAAGGGGCGCCTTCAGGTTCCACACCGATTATTTTTGTTGAAGGGGAATGTTGCTGAAAGTATTTTCCCATACCTGCACATAATCCACCACCACCAACGGGTACAAATAAATAATCTATTTCCGGTTCACTGGCCAAAATTTCAATGGCCACCGTTGCCTGGCCTTCAATGATGCGGTGATCATC
>CAMPGG010000258.1 GCA_946885335.1 uncultured Chitinophagaceae bacterium | reverse complement strand
AAGAGCGCAAAGTTTTTCGCAAAGATCGAAGATGATTCTGTAATCCTTGCAGCCATTGCGTTTCTTCGCGTTCATTGCGATACATAAATAGGTCACGAAGGTCACAAAGAAAAAACCACAAAAGACACTAAGTTGTGTTCTTTGTGGTTCATGATTTTATTCGTAATTATTGATTCAGCATCAACGGCATCACCAGCATCATCAGTTCTTCATTTTCTGCCAGTTCGGTGGGTTTCAAAATACCCGCTTTGGTAGGCGTTGATAATTCCATTTTTACTTCATCACTTTCTGTAGCGTTCAGCATTTCGATCAGGAATTTTGCATTGAATGCAATCGTCAGGTCTTCACCATCATACTGGCATTTCATCCGCTCATTACCTTCAAAACTAAAATCAACATCCTGCCCGGATAATTGTAATTCGCTGCCGGAAATGATCAGCGCAACCTGGTTGGTGCTTTTATTACTGAAAATGGCCACGCGGCGCAAGGCACTTTGAAAACTGTTCTTATCAACCGTTAATTTATAAGGATTATCTGTAGGTATCACCACTTTATAATCGGGGAAACGGGCATCGATCAACCGGCAACTCATTTGCGTTGTGCCATGACTCACAAACAGGTGATTGCTGTTATAATTAATCGTGATCTCGTCTTCATTGTCAGGCAACGCCGCTTTCAATAAACTCAGTGGCTTACGGGGAACAATAAACGATTCTGTTTTTGGGCAACTCACATCCGTTAATTTATAACGGACAAGCCTGTGCGCATCAGTTGCTACAAACTGGATGCCTTTTTTATCCAGCTCAAAATAAACACCGGTCATAGCGGGGCGCAGATCATCATTACTTACCGCAAATAAAGTTTTGTTTATAGCGGTTACCAAACCCGTAGCGGTCATATTGAATGAAGTGGTATCATCCGCTGTGGGTTCTTTCGGAAAGTTGTCCGGGTTTTCGCCCATCACTTTATACTTTCCATTATCGCTGGTGATTTCGATACCAAAATTTTTATCAATCGTAAAAGTCAGTGGCTGCTCTGGCAGGTTTTTTAATGAATCCAGCAATATCTTGGCCGGGATACATACTTTACCATTGTCTTTGGCTTCAATATCCAGTTGAACCCGCATCACCGTTTCAAGGTCAGTAGCCACAACCGTGAGCTTGTTTTTTTCCACCTCAAACAAAAAATCTTCTAAAATGGGTAATACAGTATTTGCATTGATTACGCCGGCAATATGTTGTAGTTGTTTCAGTAAAGTAGAGGAGGAAACAATAAATTTCATAAATGATGTTTGTTTTGATGATACCGTTCTGAGTTATCCAAAGGAAACAGTTGCGGCGAAACTACTGATTTTTAAAATACAGCGAACATCAAAACCCGTTCGGTGCATTAGTTGTTGTTAACTGTTGGTAAACTGTGCTTTGCCTGTTGTTTCCCTTTAAAACCGGTAATCAATGCAGCCATTGAATCAATAGTATGGTACTATTTTTATTACCTTGCTATGGGCCCAAAAAAGATTAGTATGCTGGAAAAAATTTTTGGAAGGAAGAAGAAAAAGCCGGAAGTGTTCCCTGACATTAAGTTTGGGCGATACTCGGATAATAATAAAAGCCTGGAGCAGATAAAAAGATGGAAAGAAGCAGAAAACTTATTCAGTGAAAAGAAAATTTTTGAAAGTTTCGATGCTTTTTTTGAATACCTGAAAGATGCTGAAACAGATAATGTGCTGCATGAAAGAAATGAATCGGGCGGCAGTTTTTCGCTTTACCAGGGATCAAAAATCCTGAAAGGAAAATACAATGACAAAAACCTGGAGGCTGAAGTTTCGCTGGCCCATATGGCAACACCCAGTACGCCCGTTATGCGCCGCTTACTGGAACAAAATTTCCATATTTATTATACGCGGTATGCACTGGATAAGGAAAGACTTTGCATGTTGTTTGATACCCGCATTGACAATGCCAGTCCAGGAAAATTATATTATGGTTTAAAGGAGTTGGCCACCCGTGCCGACAAACAGGATGATTTGCTGGTGCACGATTTTACCGTTTTGGAAATGACGGAAACCGAGCATATTGTTCCATTACCCGAAAAAGAAAAAGAAATAAAATTCCATTATTTTCAAAAATGGGTGAATGAGTTACTCGAACTGGTAGAACCGCTTGATAAAGAAAAATTTTCGGGCGGTATAGCCTACCTTATTTTATCCCTTTTTTTCAGGATTGATTTTTTAATAAGACCAGAGGGTAAGTTGCTGCAGGACCTGGAAAAGATCATCCATATTTATTACAAAAAAGATGAGCGGCCTGTAGTGGAGAAAAACCGGGATATGCTGGTTGCCATACGCAAGCTGCAGTCAAAAACGCTGGAAGATGTCAGCTCTTTTTTGTTCAATGCAAAATTTACTTTTTCCATTGTGCAGCCGCAGCCTTATAAAACCATTGCCGAAACCATTTCAAACGCCAACCAGAATGTAAGCTGGTATAACGATAATGGCTACCCCGCAATAGCGCGGCAGATCACCGAATATGGCATTTCCTATTGTCAATACGCATACAGTTTGCCCAAACCCATTACCGAATTTTTTTTATTGTTCATGATGATCAATCATGTCGATTATTTCAGGGCCTTGGGATTTAATCATGATTATTATGACCCGGCAGAGAATAAGTTCAATAAAGAAGCTATTGAAGAGAGGATTGATGAAATTGAAAAAAACTGGCAACCAAAATACCCGCGAATGAGTATAAACAAGGACAAGATCAGGTACGACAGTCTTTTGCAGTTCGATCTTTCATTTACCAAAAGACTGGAAGAACTTGATATGGATGCGGCATAATTAATTCTGAAAAATAAATGTGATGGCAACGGCTTTAGATACAAAAAGCATTATTGAAAAATATCATCCCGTGGTGATCCAGATTGCATCCATGGATGGAAATGGAACCGGTTTTTATTTAAAAGACTATGACCTGGTTGTGACCAACGATCACGTGGTGGAAGGCCAGGGAGAAGTGACGATTGCGGGTAAAACTTTCGACAAACAACTTTCCCGTGTTTGGTATATCGATTCAAAACATGACCTGGCATTTATTGATCCGCCCAAAGATGTGGATTTGCCGGGAGTGAAGTTGGGTGAATACAGGGATATGAAGGATGGTGATATCGTATTGGCCATCGGGCACCCATTCGGGTTAAATTATTCGGCCACACAAGGGGTGATATCAAAAGTTGACCGCATCCGCGATGGGTTGAAATATATCCAGATAGATGCGGCAATTAATCCCGGGAACAGTGGCGGTCCTTTGGTTAATAAGGAAGGCGAAGTGGTAGGTGTTAATTCATTTATCATTCGCGGTGGCGATAACCTGGGTTTTGCATTGCCGGTGGTTTACCTGCAGGAAGCATTGGATATGTACCTGCCTTATAAAGGAGAAGTGAGTACCCGTTGTCATAGCTGCGGGTTCCTGGTAACGCCATCCAATATCGATTCAACAAAATTCTGTCCTTCCTGCGGAACGGAAATAAAACTCCCTGAAATTCCTGAAACGGAATTTGAACCCATTGGCGCAGCCAAAATTGTGGAGTCTATTTTAAAAGCGATTGGCAAAGATGTAAAACTTGCGAGGGAAGGTGATAATCACTGGAGTGTAAAAGAAGGAAGTGCAAGAATAAAGATCCATTATAATCCCAATAATTTTTTTATTAGTGGCGATGCTTATTTATGCCAGTTACCTGCCGATGCTGAAAAAATAAAACCTTTGTACCAATACCTGCTGGAGCAAAATTATACATGTGATGGAATGGTGTTGAGTTGTGTAAAACAGGATATCGTTTTATCATGCCTGTTATATGACCAGGACCTTACGGAAGAAGCGGGTATCGAAACCTTCCGCAATCTTTTTCAACAGGCAGATCGTTATGATGCATTTTTAAAATCTGAATTTGGCTGTCGTACCAGGCTGGAGGAATAAGTGTTTAACCGATGTATAAAAAAATACTGACCAAAGAAGAAGCCCTGCAAAAATTAAAACACTTTTGTGGTTACCAGGAACGGTGCCACCGGGAAGTGCAGGAAAAATTATACAGCCTCGGCGTAAGAAAAATCGACCATGATGAAATACTGGCTAACCTGATTGAAGAAAATTATTTGAATGAAGAACGATTTGCCATTCAATTTGCAGGTGGCAGGTACAGGATTAAAAACTGGGGACGTAAAAAGATCATGTATGCGTTAAGAGAAAAGCAGGTGAATGACTATTGTATAAAAAAAGCGCTGCAGCAAATTGATGAAACCGAGTATGAAGAAAAGATCACTGACCTTGCCAGGAAAAGATATGATTCCCTGAAAGCCGAACAACATCTTGTAAGAAAAAAGAAAACCATAGATTACCTCTTGTTAAAAGGTTACGAACATCCACTGGTAACCCAGGCAGTAAATAAATTGACAGAAAAACAATAAAAATGAGCAGTCCATTAACCGTTACATTGATCCAGTCCCAGCTACATTGGGAAGATAAAAAGGCCAACCTGGAAATGTTTACCCAAAAAATTGAAAGTATCCGGGAAAAGACGGAGCTCGTTGTATTGCCCGAAATGTTCAGCACCGGGTTTAGTATGAACCCTGGAAAGCTTGCGGAGCCGATGGATGGCGAAACCATGCAGTGGATGAAAAAATTATCCGCAGAAAAAAGAGTGATCATTACCGGTAGTATCATCATTTCAGAAAATGATCAGTATTATAACCGCATGATCTGGATGTTACCCAATGGCGAATTTGGATATTATGACAAACGACATTTGTTTGCTTATGCCGGTGAGGATAAACATTATGCAGCCGGACATAAGCGTTTTATTGCTTCCGTAAAAGGCTGGCGGGTACATTTGCAGGTTTGTTATGACCTGCGGTTTCCTGTCTGGAGCAGGCAGGTATTGAGTTCAGCTGAAAACGGCCACTTACATACAGAATATGATTTGTTGATTTACGTAGCAAACTGGCCCGATCGCCGTCGCCATGCCTGGACAACTTTGTTGCAGGCAAGGGCCA
>CAMPGG010000257.1 GCA_946885335.1 uncultured Chitinophagaceae bacterium | reverse complement strand
CAATGAAAAGGAAATATGTATTTTCAGAATTTATATTTTAATCCCATAAACTTCATAGCAGGCAAAGCATTTCCTTTAAAATCAAACAAAGCTGCATTCTCCCAACTTGAACCCTGTCCCCACCTGTCTTTCATTGGTGAAGTTATCCAGGCAGGCTCCCAATACATTATGCCATCACCGCCTGCATTGATAATGGTTTGGGTAAGATTTTCCAGGTATTCCAATTGAGCTGGTATTGATGCTTCATACCCAATCAATTCATTTGCATCACCAAACAAGTTATTATAATTGTCAGCATTCTCAAATGTCCATGGAAATGCTGCTTCAACGATCATCACTTTCTTTCCATATTTTTTTACCAATAATTGAATCGTATCACCAATTTCCTTCATCGGGTGAACGGTACTCCATTTATAATAATGCGATAGACCCAGGATATCGTAATCATACACTTCTCCGAGCTTAGTTATGTTTTCGGCCCATTGTGGTGCATATTGTAATTGAGCAACATGAATAATTACCTGCGGTTTAATCAAAGATGTTTTGGAAAAATCCCTTACAGCACGAATACCACTATTAATTAAGTCGCCAAAATTTTTCCAGTTACCTGGTGTATTCCATTCAACCTTTCCAACAGGCCAAAGCATTCCGTTATTATTTTCATTTCCAACCTGGATCATTTCAGGGACAAGGTCTTTTGATTGCAGGTAATTCAATACCGATAATGTATAGTTGTAAACGGAGTCCTGCAAAACTTCAATTGCAAGTCCTTCCCATGCTTCGGGGATATTTTGTTTATTGGGATCGGCCCAATCGTCAGAGTAATGCAAATTTAAATTGACCGATAATCCAGCCTGTTTTGCACGCCGGATTGTTTTTTCAACATCCGCAAGATCACTGTACATTTTTCCACCCGCTACTTCTTTTTTCCAGGTAGGCGTATGCCATAATCGTACACGTACATTATTGCAACCATTTTCTTTAAAAATATGGAATACATCTTTGGCTTGCCCATTTACAAAGTATTTGCCACCAGCATCTTCAATTTCGTTAACGTAAGAAAGATCAGCGCCCATTACAAACTGCTGCCAGGGATAATGGATTGTTTCAGATCGGGAAGCTATCCTGGTATTGCTGCAGCCTGTAGAAAAATGAAAAATGAAAAATGAAAAAATAAAAACAGGGAAAAAGAATTGTTGCTTCATATTGTTAATAGATTTATACGCAACATTTTCATGACTGAAATTTAGTT
The DNA here is from genome assembly GCA_946885335.1 of uncultured Chitinophagaceae bacterium. The sequence goes on along the minus strand of CAMPGG010000257.1, from coordinate 3,811 downwards.
TAAATGGAAAAATTTACTTTACTCAATAATAATTTTTTACTCTAAAATCATACAAACTTTCCTGCGGCTTAATTCTTTTTGCGTAAAGAAATCTTTTTAATTCACTTTCCTCAAAGTTGGGTGCTGCCGGATCCACGCTGCTGATACGCACCCATTTGCTTGAATGTATAAATTCCTTATTACCAATCCACATACCTACATGAACAACTCTTTCTGCTTTACCATCTTTAGCTGGTACTCCAAAAAACAAAAGGTCACCCGGTTGCAGGTAATCCCACCCATTTTGGGTACTTACCAATTCACCAACCTGCGCCTGCTGACTTGCATCTCTCGGCAAAACCAATCCATTCATAAAAAAAACCGTCTTGGTGAAACCGCTGCAATCAACACCTTTAAAAGATGTTCCTCCCCATAAATAAGGCAGACCCGTTAACCGTTTAGCCGTTTCAACAAAATTTTGTTGCGTAGGATTTCTTTGTGCGGCCCAGTCTCTTAACATCTGGCTTTCTGATCGCAAAATAAACCCAACCCGTCCGTCGGGGAAATTGACTTTGTAATAATCACCTATTCGATCCTCGTATGCTAATACATCACCATAAACAAGGTCAGATATTGTTGCACTGTCAGCATTCATTTTCGCATATACAAAGCCGTATGGTTTGGTATAAATAAGTTTTGTTTTCTCCTGCCATTGTGCAAATTCATTTTCTTTCATCATGGTTATACCGCCGCCATCAACCCAGGCAATATACTGATCGGGCGTTTGAACCTGTAACCAGCCCCCTTTGAATTTTAATAACTTTAGCGGTGTACCCAAAGTAGCTTGTGTAGCCAGTTCAGCAGGATGGCGACCCTGTGTTCTTAAATTGGCCACACTCACATTTACCACTGCATGATGAAATCCTTCCATAGCTTCCGTGGGTAATACATCTATGCTGTCAATCACCGTAAAACCATCATTTGCCAATTGCTGCAACAAAGCTTTTTTAGCCTCCGGCAAATTAGTTTCACCTTTTAAAATATTATTACTGGCTGTAACCTGGAAGAGTGCAGTCCGGGAATCCGGCGCATATTGCTTTGCAATTTGATCAATGGTTGGCTGCATCGGTGATGGCTTGTCAACTATCGTCCTGGATGCAGAACAGGACATCAAAATAATGAGCAGCAGGCTGTAGATAAATGTTTTCAATTCAGATGACTTTTGGAACTAAGTTAGGTTATTATCAGTTTCAATATTTGAAAATGCTGTTAATGGTTTATCCTATGAAACAGGATGAATTAATGTTCCTCGTTAAAGTAAATTTTATAAAAATTTTTGTTCACCGTTTCATCAAAACCTTTTTCAATCAGGTCATTGCTGCCATGGATATAAATATGAAAATTTTTATCCAGCTTTAATACCGACTTAAAAAACCGCGTTTGCTTTTTTACCGCAGCATTTGAAATGGAGAATGAATCCCCTATTTCGGATTGAAATTCATCTTCATAATTTTTTTTGAAATTTCTGAATGATTCTATACCCTGGGGATTACCGATAACTTCATTGGAAAAATCATCAAATTCAAATACATCCTTTTCTTTAAAGTATTTGATGGAACGGTTTAATAAATCGATTTTTTCTGGTTTTGAAATGCCGAATTCATCATCCATTTGTTCTGTAACAAAAGTTTTATACAGGTTCAATGTATTACTGGTTTTGTTGTATTGATCATTTCTAATTTTCAATTTTAAAAAATCATCTACCCAATAAACTGATTCACCATTCCGGTTGGTATTGTCCGTAACCAGTACTTTGTATCCTTCTTCTTTTTCTGTATTAAAAATTATAGCCCCTTTATCCAGTTTTTTAATACTGATAGCTTCCTGTTCATATTCCAGTTGAAATCCATTGTTTTCGGGATACACTTTCAAAAACGTTTCTTTATTTTCAGATTTAAACAATCCAATAGCTTCTATTTCTTCACCCTCTATCTGCAGGTTACTGAAATGCACTACATAAAATTCGCCTGTTTTAATGTTTGGATGAGTGCTAACATCAAAAAGATGACGGGCAATACTCTTTGAGTTTTCATGAAAGTTTCCAGGATCGCTAAAAATGCTATTGGTGAAATGAAATATTTCATTCAGATTATTATCTCCGCTTGAATGATGCAAACGATAGACTTCATTTGTTTTTAAAAAGCTATTGGTAAAATATTGCATCAAAATGGCTGAAAGTGTTTCATCATTGATGTCCAGCGGTTTTTCTGACAGGTTGCAAAAACCACCTGCAGATTCATTTCCAATTTTGTGAACAGAAATTTTTTCAATATTGCCATTTATATAGGATAACATGATTATTATATTAATTGATCCAGGAGCTTTTGTAAAAGGGCGTGAAAATAACCTGTGGCCATCAATTGGCCAAGCTTAAATAAACAGATGTTTATAAATTGTGAAGCAATAAAATTTTTAAATTTACCAAAACAACTTTTATGTTTTCTGCCGCCGCTACCGCCGAACAATATCTTAATGAACTTCCGGCTGACCGTAAAGAACCTGTGCGCCAGCTCAGGGACACTGTATTAAAAAATTTGCCTAAAGGATTTAAAGAAACGATAGGGCATGGTATGCTTAACTATGTTGTTCCACACAGCCTGTATCCTGCAGGTTACCATTGCAACCCGCAACAGCCGCTGCCATTTGCTGCTATTGCATCACAAAAAAATTTTATCGCTTTTTACCACATGGGAATTTATTCGCAGCCAGATCTTTTAAATTGGTTTGCAGAAGAATATCCAAAACACAGTAAAACCAGGCTGGATATGGGAAAAAGTTGCATCCGGTTTAAAAAGCCTGACCAGATTCCTTATAAACTGATAGGGGAACTGTCAAAGAAGATCAATGTGAAGGACTGGATCAATATTTATGAATCTACCATAAAAAAGTGAACTAGCTTTTTGTAAAATAACGGTAAACCATAGCCGAAACATTAGCCATTACAGCGATACCTTCATCTTTGTTTTCCAGGTTTTTTGATAACAAAACAAGCACATATTTTTTTCCACCTGGCAAATAAACAATGCCGGCATCATGCTGAATGCCTGTTATGTATCCTGTTTTATGCGCCACTTTTACATCCGCCGGCAATTTTGCGGGAATAATTTCATTAAAATGCTGATCTAACAAAATATTGATCATTTCATCGGATGCTTCCTTATTTACTGCTTCTCCCCTTGCCAGTGCGGAATATATCAGCAGCTGGTCATAAGCAGTCGTGGTATTGTTTAATTTTTTTTCATAAGCTTTAATATCCTCCACACCGCGTAAAACCATAATGTCTTTTGCACCCATTTCCCGCATGGTTTGGTTAACATTTTTTGCGCCTACTTTTTCTATGACCATATTGGTTGCCAGGTTACTGCTTTTAATGATCATCCGGTATAATAAATTTCTTAGGGATAATGTTTTACCGATCTCTTTATAAATTTCCTGGTCGCTGTCGCTTTCCTGGTCAAGGATAAATTCGCTTTCATCAACAATACTTTTAAATTGCTGGTGAACTTTCATAGAATCATCGAGTGAGAATTTTCCTGCAGCTGCCTGTTTATAAACCTCTATCAACACAGGTGTTTTCATAGTGCTTGCAGCATGAAAACTCTCTTTTTCATTGATCAAAATTTCTTCCCCGGTTTCAAGGTTTTTATATGCCAGGGCAAATGTTCCTCGCACGTTTGCAAATTCACGGGTTATTTGTTGTTTCAGTGAATGCCCGGTTGTATCCGCTGAAAATAAAGTGGAGATCGACATAATTATTGGTAACAGCATTGAA
>CAMPGG010000256.1 GCA_946885335.1 uncultured Chitinophagaceae bacterium | reverse complement strand
GGTTATAATCATCTTGTAATTAATAATATAAACAGATAATTAATTACTATTAAAATTAGTCAAACATAAAATATTTCATTGCCTGGTATAAACTAAAAATTTTAGTCGTATAAAAATGCTAAAGTTAAGCCTCTCCTGCCACGGAAAAGAAGTTTATGGTAATTTGCATGTCAATTATTTTGACCATGAAAAAAAGCCTCCCTGTCCTCTTGTTGATCCTGAGCAGTTCGATTTTGTTCTCCTGTGGTAAAATCCAGGAACCCGAATTCAGGTCAGTAAAAAATTTCAATATTGAAAATCCGGGTATTGATAGTTCAGGTGTAAGCCTGGATGTTGAACTTTTTAACCCCAATAGTTTTGGAGTAAACCTGAAAGAAACCGTGGGTGATTTCTATGTAGATAATATTTACCTGGGGAGGTTGGAGCAGGATACAGCAATTTCAATTTCTGCCAATTCGTCGTTCATTGTTCGTTTGAAAGGAAATGTTTTAATGAGGGAATTATTAAAAAACCCGGTGGCTATTTTGTTACAAAAAGAAGTTTTACTCAGGGCCGAAGGAAGTACAAAATTGGGGAAGGCCGGATTTTTTAAAACTTATCCTTTCAATATCCAGCAAAAGCAATCCATGGATTTCTTAAGATAAGTTGATCTTTTTTCTTCCATTGAATGACCTGAGAATGCCCTGGATGATTTTTCTTTTCACCCCTGTCCATAAAAAAAGCCCATCACAAGGATGGACTTTTTAAAAAATTTTTAGTGCTTGGGTAGTCCCCCATCTGCCGTTCGTTTACATGTTTTGGGTAGTCTTTTATAAGCATCTTCACTAACAGAAACATCATCCGCATCGTAGCCAATATTTGCAATAGCGGTTTTTATTTGTTCAATATCTGTCCGGTCGGTCCAGTATTTTACATTGGTTTCTTTGCGCCTGTAATTCACATTGATATAGGAAACTCCATCATGCCTTTTAAGGTAAGTTTCAATTCGTTTTTTACACTCCTCGCAACCAACACCAGGTGTACTGATCTTGGCCGTTTGAACAGCCTTGGTTTGTGCATTGCCTGCAAAGCTTAATCCAGCAACAAAAAGTAAGGATAAGAATAAAGTTTTCATGATCTCGATTTAGTTAATCGCAATTTACAAAACACCGGTCCAATTTGCAGGATCATCACGCCACTTTAACAAAACTTCCTCTTCAGAAGTCTGAATGGTTTGACGTTCTAAAGCCAAAGCCACCAGGCTTGGATAATCTGTAAGCGAATAATAAGGTATACCTGCTGATTTAAAAGCTTCTGTGGCTACCGGAAAGCCATATGTGAAAATAGAGACCATTCCTGCCACTTCTATGCCTTCATTTTTCAATACATCTACCACCTGTAAACTGCTTTTACCTGTTGAAACGAGGTCTTCAATCACAATTACCTTTTGATCGCGGCGAAAATATCCTTCAATCTGGTTACCAAGTCCATGTTCTTTGGGTTTTGGTCTAACATAAATAAAAGGAAGCTTTAACTGGTCGGCAACCATGGCTCCCCAGGCAATACCTGCCGTAGCTACACCAGCCACAAGGTCCACATCGGGAAATTTTTCAAAAACGATATTGCACATTTCCGATTTTATGAAATCGCGGATATAGGGATAAGAAAGTACACGGCGATTATCACAATAGATCGGGCTCTTCCAACCACTGGCCCATGTAAAGGGCTTAGAAGGACTCAATTGAACGGCTTCCGCCTGTAATAATTTACCAGCAATCACAGTAGCATTTGTCATGGCGCAAAACTAAGGTTTCAATTGTTTGAAGGCAATAAAAATCAGCAACCTAACTTAGTTTACTTGTTACTGGGGCTTATATTCGTTAAAAATTAGCGGCATGTTCATAAAAATATTCTTCAACGATAAACCGCTTTTTCTTTGTGACGAGATCAGTAAAACGATTGAACCTTACCTGCATCATGATGATACCATGTTCATGGACGAACTGGATCTGCATGCCGTAAAAACCATGATTTTTGAAATGCAGCAACCCCAGGTGCATGCCGGCGTTTTTAAACATGAGAACTTCGAAGAACTTAAAAAATTATTCTTCAAAAAATTTAAATTGATACAAGCCGCCGGGGGTTTAGTCGAAAATGAAGAAGGGGAAATCCTCATGATATTTAGAAAGGGAAAGTGGGACCTGCCTAAAGGAAAACTGGATAAAGGTGAATCCCTGGAAGTTTGTGCAGTGAGAGAAGTTGAAGAAGAAACAGGTGCCAAAGGTGTTAAACTGATTTCACCCTTGATGATCACTTACCATACTTATCATGAAGGAACCAAATTCATTTTAAAAGAAAGTCACTGGTTTAAAATGAAAGCAAAAAAAAATCAACATTTCACCCCACAACTTGAAGAAGATATTACTGAAATAAAATGGGTAGATGAAAAATCACTGCAGGAAATGCTCACAAAAACTTTCCCACTGATAAAAGATGTGATAGCTGCAAAATAATACCGGAACGCAGAGAATATAAACATTGATGAGGGGGCTAAAAAGATTTAAATAATTTTCAGCAACATGCTTTCATCTTCTACCATAAAATTGTTGCGAATTCCATTTTCTTTTTTTCTTTCCCCATTGTACTTTTTTGCATTGTCGCAGGTCCCGGAAATTAATTGGTTTAAGGCCATTTTAATCTTTATCATCCTCCATTTTCTCATCTACCCTGCCAGCAATGGATATAACAGTTATATGGACCGGGATTCAGGCCCTATTGGAGGAATAGAGCGGCCTCCCTTGCCTTCAAAACAATTATTTCATGTTACTATCGGGTTAGATGTACTTGGCATTTTGCTGGGTTTCCTCGTAAGTCCATTGTTTGGGTTGATTATGCCGTTCTATATTGGTGCCTCAAAAGCTTATAGTTACCGGGGTATCCGTTTAAAAAAATATCCTGTTATTGGATACCTCACCGTAATCATATTCCAGGGTGCGTTAACTTTTTGGCTGGTTTATTATGGCAGTAATGTTGAAAAAAGTTTGCAGGTGCCCTGGCAGGGAATGGTAGTCAGTGCTTTATTAATTGGTGGATTTTACCCGCTTACCCAAATCTACCAGCACCAACAGGATCTTGAAGATGGCGTTGAAACACTCAGCTATAAACTTGGCTATAACGGAACTTTTATTTTTTGTGCTATAATATACCTGGCTGCATGGATCTTCATGGCACAATTCTTTATTTTAAAGAATGAGACTATTAAATTACTGGTGCTAAGCATCTTTTTTATACCCATTATCGTTTATTTCATTAAATGGTTTTTACAGGTAAGGGTTGATAAAAATGCAGCCAATTTTAAAAATACCATGCAAATGAATTGGCTGGCTGCAACTTGTACAAACCTGGCTTTTTTTATATTACTAATCTGGAAATTATTTGAGTAAGATTATATCCATAGGAACAGCAGTACCAAGGTTTAAGCATAAACAGGAAGAGATACTGGAATTTATGCAACGGGTTTATGCACTAACAGAATCGGACAAACGAAAATTAAAATTTCTTTATAAACAAGGCGGAATAGAAACCCGGTATTCCGTCATTCCAGATTATAGTTTACCAGCGGCAAGCTGGCGTTTTTATACACCATCAGAAAATCTTGAACCATTTCCCAGGCTTGAAAAAAGATTAGAATGGTTTCAGCAATATGCAGCCAAACTTTCAATGGACGCTATCAAACATTGCCTGGAGAATTTTCAATCAAAAAAAATTACACACCTGATTACTGTTAGTTGTACAGGTATGAGTAATCCGGGGCTGGATCTTGAATTAATTGATATGCTGGACCTGCCTTCCACTACCTTCCGGACTTCAGTAAATTTTATGGGCTGTTATGCTGCTGTACATGCATTGAAAATGGCGGATGCATTTTGTAAAGCTGATAAAAATGCAAACATTTTAATTGCATGCACCGAATTATGTACCCTGCATTTTCAAAAGGAATATACGGTTGATAATATTACCAGCAGTATGTTATTTGGCGATGGCGCTGCAGCCATCCTGGTTAGTGGCAACAAAGAAGAACCAGGATTAAACATCGATCATTTCTATTCTACCATTGCTCCTAAAGGCAAACCCGATATGGCCTGGGAACTTTCATCCAAAGGTTTCTTAATGACACTAAGTAGTTATGTGGCAGAACTGGTTGAAGAAAATTTTTCCGAATTAACTAATAATGCATTAAAAGCAGCTAATCGCAGTAAAGAAGAAATTACTCATTGGTGCATTCACCCTGGTGGTAAAAAAATATTAGAAGCCGTACATAAAAGTCTTGATTTCACAAATGGCCAATTGCAATACAGTTATGAAGTGCTGAAAGATTATGGCAACATGTCATCACCCACGGTGATATTTGTTTTGCAAAAAATAATGAAAGCATTAAACCAGGAAAAACCTGCTACGATATTTGGCGCCGCTTTTGGGCCGGGATTAACCATGGAAAGTTTTATCTTATCTGCATGATAGACTTAAGCCAACGGAGTAATCAGAAGGAATTGATGGATGCCGATGATATCCCTTTTGCTGACATGGCGCAAACTTTAAAAGAGTTAAATATCATCAATACACGTCTTGGTGGTCATGCAATAACTTTAAGAGGCATTAAAAAATACATTCAACAAAATAAACCAACCCTTGTATGTGAAATTGGATGTGGTGGTGGAGATAATCTTTTCGCCATTTATAATTACTGCAACAAAAGAAATATAAAAGTTCATTTTATTGGTATTGATTTAAACCCCGAATGCATCGCATTTGCCAGGCAACAATACCCCCAACTACCCTGCCATTGGATCTGCAGTGATTATGCAAAAGTGAATTTTGATGAGCAGCCGGATATTATATTTTCATCTTTGTTTTGTCATCATTTCACCAATGAACAATTAATTTCCATGTTGCAATGGCAATACCGGGAAAGCAGGAAAGGATTTTTTATCAATGATCTGCACAGGCATTGGCTGGCCTGGTTCCTGATCAAAAACATCACCAAATTTTTCAGTAAATCTTACCTTGTAAAAAACGATGCGGCTGT
>CAMPGG010000255.1 GCA_946885335.1 uncultured Chitinophagaceae bacterium | reverse complement strand
TTATTGGCAACGGTAGTAAATCCAACCGGGACAATGAATGTGGCGTTAGGTGTGGTTACTTCAAATGTTCCACCAGATTGTCCAGCGAATGTTGCAATTTCCGGAGGAATATCTGTTTCAATATCTTTACTACATCCACTCCAAAAAATAATTAAAAGCAAACCAGCTAAGCTGTATCCTGTATTTTTAAAAAATATTTTCATTTTAATTTTTGCTTTTGTTGATGAATAAATACCATAGTTTATCCAACCATAATAACTTGTATTAATATCCGGGATTTTGAACCATATTTGGATTGGCCAAAATAGATCTTTGGGGAATCGGAAATAAGAATCGGAAATTATCTGCAGGCAAATTCAGCCATTCTGTACTTTGAACATCTGAAGCAAGCCGATTGATAGATAAACCTCTTCTTTTTAAGTCAAAAAATCTAAAACCTTCAAAAGCAAGCTCTCGGGCTCTTTCATTCAAAATTGCTGTAATTGCTTCAGCTTTACTGGCAAAAGATTCATCTACATACCCAATTATTCTTAATCTCCTGACGGTATTATAATCTTCAGCTGCCCCAGTTAAATTATCTTGTTCTGCTCTTGCTTCTGCTCTAATAAGATACAATTCTGAAGTTCGCATCATTTTAACGTCATTGATACGTAATCCCCTGATACTTGCACGAAACTTATTAATAAGAGCAGTATCATCATCACCAGGATCGTTGATTAGAAAGAATGTTTGAAAGCGAATATCATTATCCCGATCATAAAGATTTTTTAATTTATCTGAAGGTTCAAAGAAAACATCATCATTATTATCCTGCCATAATGTACCCACGCTTGTACCTGTTCTCCTTAGCTTCCAGATAACTTCAGTCTCCGTTTCATCAGTCCATATTAATGGGTATTCTGCCATATTTGCTAATGGTTTTGATGCAAAATTTATTGCCTCGGTAGCATAGGTTTCTGCATCTCCCCACTCTTCTTTATATAAAGCTACTCTTGCCTGGAAGCCACTGATGGCAGCCTTTGAAAGCCTGATGGTGCCTATTGTTGGTGTTACAGGTGGTTCTGTTGGAAGAGGTGCAGCTTTTGCAGCGGACAACTCGTTTTCAATATTTGTGATTACTTCGGTTACAGGTTGGCGTGATGGTTTTGCAGTAATATCGGAAGTTGTTGTATAAGGAATTCCTAATGCAGATGGATTGTACTTTCCGGTATACATTTGCAATAAATAAAAATGTAGAATTGCTCTTAAACCCAACAGCTCTCCTTTAATTTTTTGTTTTTCCGTTTCTTGTGCTGGGGTTGAAGTAACTACATTATCAGCTGCAGCCAACACTTTATTAATATCGCCAATTGTTAAGTATAGATTATCCCAAGCCCCTATTGTAACACCTCCGGTTGGAGTAACAGGAACATATTGCCATTTAAATTCAAACTGACCTTGTCCTCTGTTTTCGTTTGATACTTTTACTTCATCCGAAATAATAGCGTTGGCGTACATAATGTTTTCGCCACTTATGCTTCCGTAAGCATTAAGCAGGCCTTGTTCCAAATCGGTTACAGACTGAAATGCATTTGCTTCATTGATAGAATCTGTAGGTAATAAATCTATCCTTTTATCACAAGCAGATAACCCAACAACCGAAATGATTAATATATAAATTATTTTTTCTTTTACCATTTTCATAACCAATGAGTTTTTAATTAAAAAGTAATATCAACTCCGATTGTAAATATCCTGGGTAATGGGTATTCATAACCCGCAATATTGTTATCATCTTCAGGATCAAAACCTGTCCATTTGGTCCAGGTATACAGATTCTGAGCCTGCGCATAAAACCTGAATGCCTCTACGTATTTTATTTTATTAAGAATTGTTGCAGGTAAAGAATATGCTACCTGTAAATTTCTAAATCGCAGATAAGAAGCATCTTGAATGTCCTTACTTGAAAATTGACGTTGTGTGGTTGGTTTCTGGATATTTGTCACATCGCCTGGCTGCGACCACATGGTTAGCATTTCTTTTCTCAGGTTAAATCCTTGCAATGCAAATGCATGGTTTAATTGGAAAAAATCCTGGTTGTTAAACCTGCTGAATTTTGCCTGGAAATTAAAGAAAGCCCCAATCTCTAAACCTTTGTAACGTAAACTGGTATTAAATCCTCCAGTCCAAGGTGCATAAAATGTTCCAAATTCTGCAACCTGGGCATCCGGAAATTGAGAAGTAATTTTTCCATCAGCATCATAATATAACGGATCTCCGGTAGCCGCATCTACACCGGCCCATTTAACAGAATAATGTGAACCTAATGGTAACCCAACCCGGATGATACTGGTACCCTGTTCAAATTCTTCTTCATCTCCAAGACTGGTAATTTCATTATCATTATAAGCAACATTTCCACTTACAGACCAGTTAAGTCCGGAACGTTGTCTTAATATATTATAAGTCAAATTCAATTCAACGCCCCTGTTTCTCATTTCTCCGGCATTAACATCTGCAGCTAAAAATGATCCTCCATTTTCTGCCGGAATTTGTTGCTCAATAAACAGATTTCTTGTTATCTCATTATATAAATTCAATTCACCGTAAAGTCTTTCCTGCATCAACCCAAATTCAAATCCCAGGTTGGCTTTGTCTGTGTATTCCCAATCTGCAGAAGGATTACCTACAGTTGTTGGTGTTAATGTAGTTAAACCTCCATAGTTGCCTGGACCATACAAAGGCAGGTATCCAAAATCGCCGAAGGGAAAGTTTTGTGCATTAGCTGAACTGCCATAGCTAGCCCTGATTCTTAAGGTGCTTAAGGCATTCCAGCTTTGTGTAAATCCCTCTTTTAAAACATTCCATAATAATCCTGCGGCAAAAAAATTCTGGTACCTGTTTACTTCAGGCAATATTGATGTACCATCCCTCCTGGCTGTGAAATCAACAAAATATTTATCTGCAAAAGAATATTTTACAGTTCCCAGGTAGGAAACAGTTGCTCTTTCAGACCGTCCGCCATTAACCCTGTTGTATAATTCAATTTGAGTAGGTTGCCCTTGTGGAATGGCTGCAGGTGTATTGGATAATTTTGGATTTAAGTTAAATGCAGTAATGCCAAGGTTTTTTGACCTGTTAAAAAAGTATTCACTGTATAATGTGACATCTAAATTGTGGACATCACTGAAGTTGTTTCTATAACCAATAAAACCTCTTGTATTTCCCTGGAAGTTTCGGCCAAAGTTTTCGGTATAAGAACCTGCCTGGTTAAAATTTGTAGGAAACCCAGAAACTGAAGTTGTAAACGTATTAGGTTTTAAATATGTAACATTATTGGTTTCGCGAAAGTCTCCACCTAATGTTGTTCCTATGTAAATGTTATTAGTGATATCATAATTAAGATTTAATGACACTGTTGCTTTCATCTGGTTATTATATCTCTCAATATCCCTTATCCTTTGATATGCATTGGGACCTACTTTTCCACTGCCAACATCGGCTGTGCCATCTTCCCTAAATAATTTATGATAGGGAAGTGCAAGGTATGCTGCCGCAAATGGATTGGCTAGTGCAATGCCATTTTCCGACTCTATGAAGTCCCGATTACTGTAGCCTAGTGTAGAATTAAATTGGGCGGTCAACCGGTCTGCAGTATGCGAAAGATTTAAACGAACAGTATATCGTTCCAAATTTGAACGTTCACCTATACCATCTTCATTATAATAACCCAATGATGTATAAAATTGGGTACGATCAGTACCCCCACTGATACTAAAATCATGGCTTTGAAATGAACCTTGTCTTTGAAAAATATCCTGCCAGTCTGTTTTGATACCACCTATACTATCCAGAATACGGGCATTTTCATCTTTTTGAGCCTGGCTTAACGAAGCATTTGCAGGGTTATTGGGTGAATAGCGCCAGCCAGGTAAACCAATTCCTGGAATAAACTTTCCTAAATTTTCCTGAAATTGTAAAATCTCAGCTGTATTCATCATGTTAAATGGCTGGGAACCCGGTTGTGAAATACCAAGTTGTGGTCGATAAGTTATGCGTGTTTGTCCCGGTCTGCCTCTTTTGGTGGTTATAACAATAACACCTGATGCACCACTACTTCCATATAATGCTGCAGCAGACGCATCTTTGATAATATCTACAGTTTCAAAATCATTTGGGTTGTAAGATTGAAAGACAGATGCCTCAACAGGTATTCCATCAATCACATAAAGCGGATCAGAACCACCAGCTATTGACTTTGGTCCCCTGATTTGAACAGATGCTGAAGCACCAGGTTGTCCTGATCCGGCGGAAACTCTTAAACCGGGAGCCCGGCCTTGTAAAATTTGGTCAAATGATCCGACAGGCACCAGTTCAATTTGGCTTTTATCTATTTTAGAAGCAGCCCCAACATATTCTGATTTTTTCACCCTGGTATATCCGGTAATAACTACCTCTTCTAAATCCCCCGTAGAAGGGTCCAAAGAAATTTCGTAATTGGATCGGGTATCAATTTCAACTTCTCTTTCCATTAAACCTACGGAGGACACCACTAAAGTTTTGGCATTCGTAGGTACTGAAAGTGTAAACTCCCCATTTGTAGTTGTTGAGGTTCCTATATTAGTACCTTTCACAGTAACAGAAGCCAAAGGAACGGGGTTACCTTGTGAATCCATAACCTTCCCGGTTATGATTCTTTCTTGTGCAAGAGTTTGCATGAAAAATGAAAACACTCCAAGCAGAAGCATAAAAAATTTTCTCATGTAAATCGTTTTAGCTGGTGAATTGAAAAAGAATTATGACCTTAAGGATTAAGGATTTTAATGTCATTAAGGCGGACTATAAAAAAACACAATCGTGATGAATAGGTTCCGGATCAGCAGTTATTGTATTGTTGAGCAACAGTTATTATAATATCGAGTGAATCACCTGGTAAGTTTACTTAAGAAGGTTCTTTTTTTTAAATTTAGTTCTAATAAAAAGACAGGGCTTCATTGAAAGATGCTGCATAAAAAAACAAAGGATTGGAAGATCATTCATAAGAAAAAATGAAATAAATCTATATAGAGAACGGATCAGGTATACAA
>CAMPGG010000254.1 GCA_946885335.1 uncultured Chitinophagaceae bacterium | reverse complement strand
GTGTGTTTAACATCTAATACCAAACTGAATTTCATATTGGTCCATGTGCGGGGCTGAAATTCAAGCAAAGCCTTTGTGCGGTTGGCTTTGGTAATACCGGTTGGACTAACTATAAAATCCAATCGGTATTACCTTATTTTTGCGCCAAATAATTGTTTTATGGATGATAATATGATCAGCCTCATTGTAGCTTCAGCAGCATTATTAATTTCGTTAGTCACGTTTTTTATTTTTAACAAAGAAAGATCCAAAAAAAAGGTTGAAACTTCTGCACCTGCAGACAGTACACGTCCATTGCAATTGCAGGCTTATGAAAGATTAGTTGTTTTAGCCGATCGGATCGCTTTACCAAACCTGATTAGCCGTGCCAGTCAACCCGGAATGAGCGCAAAAGAAATGCAGTCTTTGCTTACAGAAAGTATTAAGCAGGAAGTGGAATACAACACATCACAACAAATTTATGTAAGTGCCGCTGCCTGGGATGCTATCCGAAATTTAAAAGACCAGAATATGCTTATCATAAACCAGGTTGCCGCTTCCATGCCTGAAGATGCAAAAGGTATTGAACTGAATAAAAGATTACTTGAATTTGTGATGAATCAACAAAAAGGTTCTTTGCATACAATTGTTTCTGATGCGTTGAACTATGAAGCAAAAAAACTGATGCAATAATTTGATTGATCGATTTGGGAAAATCCTCATTTAAAAAATTATCATGGCGGCTGATAAAAAATTTACGGACAGTGGTATAGAGATAAATAAGTTGTATTTGTCTGGCGATGTTCCTAAAGCGCCATCGCTTGAAAATTTTGAAGAAGTTCCCGGGCAATTTCCATATACCCGCGGGGTACAGGCAGATATGTACCGCGGTCGTTTATGGACCATGAGGCAATATGCTGGGTTTTCAACAGCCGAAGAAAGCAATAAACGGTATCATTATCTTTTAAAAAATGGAGTGAATGGTTTAAGTGTTGCATTCGATCTGCCAACACAAATAGGTTATGACAGCGACCACGTACTTGCCGAAGGTGAAGTGGGAAAAGTAGGTGTTGCTATCGATAGCCTTCGCGATATAGAAACCTTATTTGACGGCATTAGATTACAGGATGTTTCGACAAGCATGACCATCAATGCTACCGGATTTATATTATTATCTTTTTATGTAGCATTAGCAAAAAAACAAGGTGCCGATCTATCCAGGTTAACAGGTACCATTCAAAATGATATCCTGAAAGAATATGCTGCCAGGGGAACATATATTTATCCGCCCAAACCTTCCATGCGCATTATTACAGATATTTTTGAATGGTGCAGTCACGAATTGCCTAAATGGAATACGATATCTATTTCAGGCTATCATATCAGGGAAGCCGGTAGTACGGCTGTACAGGAAATTGCTTTTACACTCAGTAACGGCAAAGCATATGTGAAAGCTGCGCTGGAAAAAGGTTTGGATATTAATGTTTTTGGAAAACGACTTTCATTCTTTTTCAATGCACATAATAATTTATTTGAGGAGGTGGCAAAGTTCAGAGCCGCCCGCAGGATGTGGGCAAAAATGATGAAGGAATTGGGAGCCACCGACCCTAAAGCCATGATGCTTCGATTTCATACCCAAACAGGCGGAAGCACGTTAACGGCGCAACAACCCCAAAACAATATTTCAAGAGTTACTATCCAGACATTATCCGCCGTTTTAGGAGGCACCCAATCGTTGCATACTAACGGCTATGATGAAGCGCTAAGTTTACCGACAGAAGAAGCAGCCCGTATTGCCCTGAGAACGCAACAGATCGTAGCTTTTGAAAGTGGCGTAGCAGATACAGCCGATCCGCTGGCAGGCTCTTATTTCATTGAATCACTCACGAATGAGGTGGAAGAAAAAGCCTGGGAACTGGTTGCAAAAATTGATTTGATGGGTGGAAGTGTTCAGGCTATTGAACAGCATTTTATACAGGATGAAATTGCCCGCAGTGCATATGAATACCAGCGACAAATTGAAACAGGCGAAAAGATCATTGTTGGTGTTAACAAATTTCAATCAAACGAACCCAATAATATTCCACCATTCAAGATTGATGACAACATCCGCCAGGTACAAACAAAAAAACTTGAACAACTCAGGCAACAAAGAAATCCTGCCAAATGCGATGCTATTCTTCAGGAACTGAATGATAAAGCTTCCTCCGGCGAAAACCTGATGCCCATTGTAATAGAAGCCGTAGAAAATGATTGCACACTGGGGGAAATTGCCGATACATTACGGGAAGTTTTTGGAGAATACAAATAGCGTATCAACTTTTACAAACTTCATATTAAAGCATTCTTCCAATACAGGATACCGCTTGTAAAAAGCTTCTAAAAGCGCAACCATAAATAGAAATTATTCTTTACATTCCGTTTTTTATTTTTTTATCACACCCGATTAAAATATTTATTTAATGATTTTTCGAAAAAGCACCATTGCAATTTGCCTGCTTGCCTGCACCACCATGGCAATTGCACAAAGACCACAAAACCGCGGGAACGCCACTTCCCCATCCACACCCGCCAGCCCGGCAAATGCAAACCGCAATACAGGCCCAAAGCCGTATTCGGAAATCATTACGGCACAGGCCAGGACGCACAAAGGATTACTTGTTACACACAAAGTGGATGACAAGTATTATTTCGAAATTCCAGATTCGGTTTTAGGAAGAGAGATCCTTGTTGTAAACCGTATTTCTAAAGCTGCTGCCGGTGCACGTTCAGGGTTTGCAGGCTATGCAGGTGACCAGATCGGTGATAATGTAATTGCTTTTGAAAAGGGACCTAATAACAAGATCTTTTTAAAAAGCATTTCTTACCAGGAAAGTTCCCGTGATTCAGTTGGCGGAATGTATTATTCCGTTTTGAATTCAAACCTTCACCCTATTGTTGCTTCCTTTGATGTAAAGGCTTACGCAAAAGATTCATCTAATTATAATATGGGGTCAGTGATCGATGTAACGGATTACCTGATGGGTGATAATGATATCCTGTTTTTTGATAGCCGTGTAAAAAGATCAACAGGTCTTACACAATATCAAAAGGATAATTCTTATATCCTGGATGTAAAAACTTTTCCATCCAACCTACAGATTAAAACTGTAAAAACATATATGCGTACACCCCCGGCATCACCCGGACAAAGTGGTGGCGGCGGATCTTCAATGGGAACAAGCGGAACGCCAACAACCTATGAGTTAAGCAGTTCAATGATCCTGTTGCCTTCTTCGCCTATGCAACCCCGTTATTTTGATCCGCGGGTGGGTTATTTTTCTACAGGTTACACGGATTTTGATTTAAATCCGCAGGGAGTACAAAGGGTGCGGATGATCACCCGCTGGAAGCTGGAACCAAAAGAAGAAGATATTGAAAAATACAAACGCGGAGAACTGGTTGAACCTAAAAAGCCTATTGTATTTTATATTGATCCTGCAACCCCCAAAAAATGGGTTCCTTACCTGATTGCAGGTGTTAATGACTGGCAGATCGCTTTTGAAAAGGCTGGTTTTAAAAATGCTATTTATGCCAGGGAAGCCCCGTTGAACGATCCTGAATGGTCTATTGAAAATGCAAATTATTCAGCTATCGTTTACAAGCCTTCAGATATTCCAAATGCAAGTGGTCCGCATGTACACGATCCACGTACAGGCGAAATTCTTGAATCGCATATCAACTGGTATCATAACGTAATGAGTTTGTTACGCAACTGGTATTTGATTCAAACGGCTGCTGTTGATCCAAGAGCAAGAAATATTCAATTTGAAGATTCTTTAATGGGTGAATTGATCCGCTTTGTTTCTGCGCATGAAGTTGGCCATACTTTAGGTCTCAGGCATAATTTCGGTTCTTCATCCAGTGTTCCTGTAGAAAATCTGCGTAATAAGGAATGGGTTGAAGCAAATGGACACACGCCTTCAATTATGGATTATGCCCGATTTAATTATGTAGCCCAACCTGAAGACAATATCAGCGAAGTTGGTTTATTTCCCCGTATAGGTGACTATGATAAATGGGCCATTGAATGGGGTTATCGCTGGTATCCGCAGGCAAAATCTCCTGATGCGGAAGTTCCGATCTTAAACAAACTGACAGTCGAAAAATTAAAAGATAAACGTCTTTGGTTTGGTACTGAAAGTGATCCTGATGATCCCCGTGCGCAAAATGAAGACCTGGGTGATAATGCAATGATCGCAAGTGGCTATGGCATCAAGAACCTGCAACGCATCCTGGTTAAATTACCAGAATGGTCAAAAGAAGATAATAAAGATTACAGCACCCTGAATGAATTGTATACACAGGTTGTATCTCAGTTTAACAGGTATATGGGACATGCCGCGAAAAATATCGGCGGCATCATGACCACACCAAAAACAGTTGAACAAAGTGGAATAGTGGTTGAATTTGTACCGGAAACAAAACAAAAAGAGGCGATGGCCTTTTTGCAAAAACAACTTTTCACAACACCCACCTGGCTGATAGATAATAATATTTCTAACTATACTGGAAATAATAAACTGAATACAGTCAGCAATGTTCAAAATTCAGTATTAAGCCGTTTGTTAGGTAACAGCACTTTTGAAAAGCTGTTTCGTTTTGAAGAAGAATCCAATGCTGCCTATACGGCTAACGAAATGGTCACAGATCTGCGCAAAGGCATCTGGAGTGAATTAGCTGCACGCAAACCAATAGACATTTATCGCAGAAACTTACAGAAAATGTTTGTTGAAAGATTAATAACCAACCTGGAACCCGCCCCTGCCGGAGCTTCAGCTACTGCCAGTCGTTTTGGTGCTTCTTCTGCTAATTACAGTAAGACCAATGATGCCATGTCTGTAGCTAAATTACAATTACGCTTACTTGCTGCCGATATACGTGCTGCATTGCCTTTATACAAAGAAACAATCAGCCGTGCTCATTTACTGGATGTACAGGACAGGATTAATGATGTGCTGGAAGGCAAAAAATAAATTAATAATTCAATAAAAAAACCGCTGGCAAATTGCCGGCGGTTTTTTTATTTTAAATCTATCAATAATCATATCAACCATTCAACTAATCAACCATTCAACCTTTTTTCTGTTCTTTAGCCCAATTA
>CAMPGG010000253.1 GCA_946885335.1 uncultured Chitinophagaceae bacterium | reverse complement strand
TGGGGAGAAAAAGATGAAAAGATGCTGGCAAAGATCAAGGATGATATGATAAACATCCTGATACCACGTATCATGAAGAAATATAAAAAGTACGCAAAGCTGTTCAACACCAATATAAAATATCACATCAATCCTACCGGTAAATTTGTAATTGGCGGACCACATGGCGATACTGGATTAACAGGTCGTAAAATAATCGTTGATACTTATGGTGGAAAGGGTGCTCATGGTGGTGGTGCTTTTAGCGGAAAAGATCCAAGTAAAGTTGATCGTTCCGCAGCCTATGCTACCCGCCATATTGCAAAGAACCTGGTGGCTGCCGGTGTTTGTGATGAAGTTTTGGTGCAGGTGTCTTATGCTATTGGCGTTGCACAACCTACCAGCATTAATGTAAATACTTTTGGTACATCGCAGGTAGAAATGACGGATGGTGAAATTGCCAAAGTAGTGGAAGGATTATTTGATATGCGTCCTTATTTTATTGAACAAAGATTAAAATTACGCAACCCGATCTATAGTGAAACTGCTGCCTATGGTCATATGGGTCGCAAACCTGAAATTGTTGAAAAAACTTTTGTTTCTCCTGATGGTAAAACGGTAAAAAAGAAAGTAGAATTATTTACCTGGGAAAAATTGGACTATGTACCTAAGGTGAAGAAGGCTTTTAATTTGAAATAAACATTATCGCATTAATATTATAAAACTCTGTAGGATAAACCTGCAGAGTTTTTTATTTATCAATAAACTTATTTTTGGATCGTGAAAAATTTCAGACAACCATCCAGGCAATCAAGACCAAAAAAAAATACTTTGGTTACCGGTTTACAACATGTTATTGAAGCTTTGAACTCAGGTAAACAGCTTGACAGAATTTACCTGCAAAATAATGCACGGGGATCTGCCGTAGAAGAAATTGTCAAACTGGCCAGTATGCACAGGGTGCCCATAAATTATGTTCCTGTTCCCAAGCTGGATAGTTTTAATATCCCCAATCATGAAGGATGTATTGGATTGTTATCGAAAGTGAAATATTACGAATTGCAGGAAGTGATTTCATTTTTGGTTGAAAAGGGTGAAACACCATTATTTTTAATGCTGGATGGCATTACGGATGTTCGAAACATTGGCGGTATTGCCAGAACGGCATACAGCACAGGTGTTCATGCATTGATCATTCCAGATAAAGGAGTAGGGGCCCTGAATGAAGATGCCATCCTTACATCAGCAGGTGCGCTGGAAAAAATTACGGTTTGCCGGGTTAACAGTTTAATGAAAGCGGTTGATGAATTGCACCTGAATGGTTTTACCGTTTTTGCGAGTGAGATGAAAGCTGATAAAACTTTGCATGATTGTGATTTTACCGGACCATCCGTAATTATAATGGGCAGCGAAGAAAAGGGGATTTATCCTGCATTAATGAAGATCAGCGACCAGGCATTTAAAATACCCATGGCCAATGATTTTGAATCATTGAATGTATCTGTAGCTACAGGCGTAATTCTTTATGAAGCTATGCATCAAAGATTAGTGAACGCGGGTAAAAGTTAATTTGTCTTTATAAATCGTTGGTGCATATTTTTCAAATTCAATAAAAGCTTTTTGCAACTCAGGTGTTTCACTGATAACCAGGTAATCTTCAGAAATATCTAAAGACTGGAGATCAGCAATCTGTAAATCTATTTTTCCATTCTTTACCAATTCCCTGATTGCATCTATATCCGGGAAGTGCAATTCAACAGCGTCATTATTAATGATATTTATTTTATAAAAGAAATGGCGGGGAACATTGTAATAAACCAGGTCTTTAAAATTCTTTCCAAAACTTTTCAAATCGAACCAGCAATCCAAATAATTCAGACCATTTAATTTTACAAGGCGCAAAATAAAATTGGCAGTGTCTTTATTATCATTTTCAGTTGATATGACAGCACAACGATAATATTTCTCGGCAGGATCGTCACCCGGTGTGATAAGATAAGTTTCAGCAGAGGAATCATCACTTACCCATTGACCTGCCAGGGCAGGATTGTAATAAACTTCAGTTGCATTTTTGGTAAGCGGATGCAGGCTGCCAGGAACTGTGCAAGAGGTAAAGGCTAAAGCAAACAGGAGAAAGAATGATGCTGGTTTCATGGTGGTTATTTTAACTCCTTTAATATTGTTGTTTGAAGTTAATACCAGGAAATGGAATATGTAACCTTCCTAATTAGTTAAATAATGGGTACGGATTAAATAAGAAATTTTAGAGATGGAAAAGAATTCTACCTTTTTGAAAAAGTAACCACACTGCTTCGATTACCAGAGAACGTTTGTTTTAATTTCAAAGTGCTTGTATTTAATTCTTCTATAGAATAAGAATCAGTATCTACTATTAACGTTGTTTCATTATTGGTTAATTGCCAGCTCGTAAGATCGGTTTGCGGATCCGCAGGGTCACATTTGGTGGCTCCTTCATTCAATTCAAGATCACCATTGGATTTAAATATGTAATAATTATCGGTATAACATCCGGAAAAATTAATGAAATCATTCGTTTCATAAGTTCCATCTCCATCATCATCAGAAACAACTGCAGTCAGCTTCCATGAACCTGCGGTTAATAAATCTTTTTTGGATGCTGCTGTAACATCATCATCTTTATTGCAACCAATGGAAATGATACATATCCATATTGCAGTTAATAATGTTTTTTTCATTTGACAATATTTTTTAATTTTTTTAGAATAGATTAAACCAGGTTCGGGTGAGGACAAATAGTTTCCCGAACCTGGTGTTTTGTGAATTTTCCTGTTTAATGGTTATAGTTTATGATCAGCCCCCTATAAAATATTGAATCCAAAACTTGCATAATACAAACCACCGATCTCTGGATTTCCAAATCCATTTTTATAATAGCGGTTCATCAGGTTGGTTGCTCCAATTTTAATCATCGATTTAATCTTTGGAAATTTATAATTGACTTGTCCATCAATGGTATGAAAAGCGGGGATTGTTCCGTTGGCCAGTTCACCATCCCAGGTAAATGCATCCTGCCAGCGCCAAACAACATTAAATCCTATTCTTTTGTTCTTTCCCAAACCTGCATTAGAAAAACCTGCATTGGCCCTGTATTTCGGTGTATTGAAGTAAGATTGAAAACCCTGCGGCACATCTGTCAGTACATCTGAATATCCGTTGAAAAAAACTTTAAAATTTGAAGGCAAAGCATATTCTATTCCTAATCCATAACCATGTGTTTTTACATTGGTATTACTGTTCAATACTGTGGAATAAACTTTGTCTTTTTCTACAACGTATACTGCATTACGGCCCAGGAAATTTTCATATTTGCCAAAATACCCATAGGCGTCAATCAATAGTTTATCTGCAATGGCACCTTTGTATCCAACTTCGAAAGAACGCATGTTTTCAGGTTTCAACTCCCGATAAACAAAAGGCTGCATAGTACCCAGATCAATGATCGTATTAGATTTTGCATTCATTGTATCCATGATCCATGGTAAACCACCCAACAACGTGTATTCACCAACATCCAGCATAATATATTTTTGTTGGGTTGTTGCAAAACGATAGGCTGTTTGGTAAGAAAGCCGGATGTTATTGTTTTTTGCAACCTTGATTAAAGCCGTTGCTCTGGGTGTAAACTGGCCTTTAAAGTCTTCGTTTTTATCGTACCTGCCGGATGCGGACAATGTCAGTACATCATTCAGTAATTTTTTAGTTACCTGTGCATAAGCGCCAACTTCATTAAAGGTGATCGGGTGACCTGGTTCATCAATAAACAATGTTCCATCAGAATCTAAAATGTATTTCTTATAGTTTGCTCCTACAATTATATCAGCCACTTTTACCAAATGAGATAAGTTGTACTGTCCTTCGGTCATCCATAACTGTGATTTTTCTACAAATAAGCCACCATTTGGAATCGGCACTTTTCTAACAGCATCAAATATTTGTTTAAATTCCGGGGAACCGGGAACAGGGCGATCGCGGTCTGCATAGGGCCTTGCACCCTGATGAAATTGTGGGGCAGCATTTAGAACTGCATTTTGTGCTGCAGCCATTGCCTCCTGCTGAGTCTTACCTGCATTCAACGCATCCATAAATACATTTTGAAATACTGGTACCGCCTGAGTTATAAAAGCCTGGGCATATTGTGGGTACCAACTACCGGCAATATTATTTTCATCATAACTTCTTTTCCATGCTTCATTCATGTAAATAGGGGTAAGCGTTGCACTGTAAGCTTCACCGGCATCTTCCTGGGTTGTAAAACTTCTTACAAACCAATTGGAATGTTTAAGTTCCAGTTTGTACTGACCTAATTTGATATCCTTTAAAGCATACCGGTTATTGCCTGTATAAACTGAATTACCTGTTGCCCAGTATCCTGCTAAAATACCCTCCAGTTTGTCTGTGAATTTATAATGAAGGGCTCCGGATAATTTAATGTTTTTTGTTTCCGGATCAACAAGATCTTTCTCATGAAATCCTGTACGTGAAACATTTTGCGGGTTAGATAAAAATGGTGATAATATAGGTTCTAATTGCGGGTTTTGTTTGATAGCTTCTTCAAAAATAGGTCTGATGTCCACGGACAATTCATCACCATACACATTTACGCCATCATAATTTGGATCTGTTTGCCTTGTACCCGGTACAACTTTTCCAATAGTACCTGAACGTTGGTAATTACTGCTGTCACTTGCCAGCCAATCTGTGGCTTTTATATATTGGCCACCAATTTTAAAAGCAATTTTATTTTTAAAAGATTTAGCCCAGCGAAATGAATAATCATAAAATGGGGTAGCCTTATCTCTCTGGCTTTTATCTATATTCATAACTCCCTGTTTTACCTGCACACTAAAACCCGGGTATTTAAAGGGACTTTTGCTGTTGATCAAAACCGTACCATTCATGCCACCCGGGCCATATAACGCAGACGAAGCGCCGGATAAAATTTCCATATTATCAACATCCAATTCTGTTAATCCCAAAAAATTTCCTACAAAGAAATTTAAACCAGGTGCCTGGTTGTCCATTCCATCCACCAATTGATTAACGCGGCTACTTCCGCTTCCGTTAAACCCCCGTGTACTGATGGTTTTAAATGTGAGGCTGGATGTAGTGAGGTCTACACCTT
>CAMPGG010000252.1 GCA_946885335.1 uncultured Chitinophagaceae bacterium | reverse complement strand
CATCAACCGGTTTGCTTGTTACGGATACAACTTTATTACGTCAATGGATAGTCGCAGCGGATTCAGCTGGGCTGCATATTGCTACCCATGCAATCGGCGACCGCGCAATCAATTGGCTACTGAATGTTTATGAAGAAGCGCAAAACAAAACAAAAAGAGACCATCGTTCACGGATAGAACATGCACAGCATATTCACCAAAATGATATTGCAAGATTTGCTTCCTTACAGGTGATCCCCGCTATGCAGCCTTATCATGCCATTGATGATGGCAGGTGGGCATACAAACGCCTGGACGATGAAAGATTAAAGGGCACTTATGCCTTTGGTTCTTTGCTTAATGCCAATGCTTTGCTCACTTTTGGTTCCGATTGGTCAGTGGCACCACTGGAACCTATCACAGGCATTTATGCGGCAGTAACGCGAAGAACTTTGGATGATAAAAATCCTGGAGGCTGGTATCCCGATCAAAAAATATCAGTAGAACAGGCATTAAAAAGTTATACGGTCAACAATGCTTATGCAGGATTTCATGAGCATAAAACCGGCCAATTAAAGAAAGGGATGCTTGCAGACCTGGCTGTACTTTCGCATGATCTGTTTACCGTTAATCCGGAAAATATCAAAAACGTAGAAGTGATGCGCACAATGGTAAATGGGAAAGAGGTTTATGTAAGAAAATAATTTCCACTCATTTTATTATCCGCAAGTATCATTGAACGATTATTTGGACCTTATAAATAGTTCAATAAATGGACAGCAGCAATGTCAAAGATTCATATAACACCTGGGCCAATCAATACGATACCGATATCAATAAGACCAGGGATCTTGAAAGCCTGGCTTTACAAAAAATATTATCCGGTAAAAATTTTGATTCATGCCTTGAAATTGGATGTGGAACCGGGAAGAATACGAACTGGTTATTAGAAAGATCAAATTATTTACTTGGAGTAGATATTTCAGAGGAGATGCTCAAAAAAGCAAAAGCAAAAATAAATTCACCAAAAGTTGAATTTAAATTGGCTGATATAAACCAGGCCTGGTCTTTTACCAATAAGAAGTTTGATCTTGTTAGTTTTAGCCTGGTACTTGAACATATTTCCAATCTTGATTTTGTTTTTACGGAAGCCTGTAAACTGTTGAAACCAGGTGGATTTATTTATCTGGGAGAACTGCATCCTTTTAAACAGTATACGGGTTCTAAAGCCCGCTTTACAACAGAAGCTGGTTTGCAGGTGGTTGATTGTTTTAACCACTCCATATCTGAATTTACACGAGCAGGATTATCGCAAAAGCTTCAACTGGCAGATCTGCAGGAGCTATTTGATGAAGACGAACAAATTTCCATACCCCGTATTTTGACCATGCTGTTTCAAAAGCCAGTCAATAAAATGATTGTTTAGAATAAAAATTTTAGTGGAGTTTCCCACTTAAAAATGAACCTTTATAATGTTATGTTGTTATTTGCGCTAACATCTATTTATGAAAGTTCAAAAGTTTTTCCTGTTCCTGGTATGCATATTTTTTGTAGCCACCCTGCAAGCGCAGCCTCTTGGCTCATTAACAGGTACTGTTACAGATAAAAACACACTGCAGCCAGTGCCGGGTGCCAGTGTTAAATTATCAAGCGGGCAGTCAGCAATTACAGATTCTGCCGGGCAATTTTCATTCACACCATTGGCTGTTGGAACCTATGGATTAACTGTAACTTCTATAGGGTATAAGGACAACCAGCTATTTAACCTGGTCATTACTTCTGGAAACGATATTGTTTTAAATATTGAAATGGAAAACGCTTCCCGGGAGCTGAGTGGTGTTACAGTTCAATCGAACCGGGCAACTGTGCGGGCTGCAACGCTTGAAAGTCCGCTTTCTGTGCAACGACTAACGGCAGAAGAAATACGAAGTAATCCTGGCGGCAACTTTGATATCAGCAGGGTAATTCAAACACTTCCGGGTGTGGGTGGTACCTCCGGAAGTGTTGGTGGATTTAGAAATGATATCATTATTCGGGGTGGTGCTCCTAATGAAAATGTATTCTATATGGATGGTATTGAAGTACCGGTGATCAATCATTTTGCAACACAAGGAAGCGCCGGTGGACCAACGGGTATTTTGAATGTTTCATTTATTGAAGATGTAAAACTAAATTCATCAGCCTTCGATGCACGTTTTGATAATACATTATCATCGGTGTTCCAGTTCAGGCAAAAAGATGGAAATCCAAACCGGGTGCAGGGAAACTTCCGGTTAAGTGCAACCGAAGTTGCAGCAACTTTGGAAGGTCCAATCAAAAAAGATAAAACGACCTTCCTTGCATCAGCACGACGTTCTTATTTGCAGTTCCTTTTCAAAGCTATCGACTTGCCTATTCGTCCAAATTACTGGGACTTTCAATATAAGATCACACATCGCATCAATAAAAAAACCACGTTGACCTTACTTGGTATCGGTGCCATTGATGAATTTTCTTTTGCAGAACCCAGGTCGGCAACGCCTGAAAAACTTTATGTGCTGAATTCTAATCCAACCATAAACCAATGGAGTTATACGATTGGCGCCTCCATTCGACACCAGGTAAAAAATGGATTTATCAGCGTCGCGTTGAGTCGCAATATGATGGATAATAAGCTGGATAAATTTGAAGACAACCAGGATCCCAAAGAAGCGGAACGAACATTGAAATTACAATCACAGGAAATTGAAAATAAATTGCGAATTGATGTCAATAAGAATAAGAATGGCTGGAAATTTTCTTATGGTGGTGTAGCGCAATTAGTTGATTATAATAACAACACTTTTAATATTCTTCGAAAAGAAATACGGGATGATAATGGCATGCTGGTTCAACCGGCAGTGACGGTCAGTTTTAATTCACCCATCAATAGTTTTTGGCGATTAGGTGCATTTATGCAGGTGGGAAAAAGATATTTTGATGACAGGCTGGGACTGAGTGCAGGTATCAGAACAGATGGAAATACTTTTACCGATGATGGTATGGATCTGTCAAAAACATTATCACCACGCATTTCACTCTCTTATGTAATTGCTGATAAATGGACATGGAACAATTCAGTTGGCAGGTATTTCAAAATACCACCTTACACCATACTTGGTTTTGCGGATAATAATGGAACCTTGGTCAATAAAAATGCAAAATATATCCGCAGCGATCATTTTGTTACCGGCTTTGAATTTCTGCCATCAAATGATCTGCGTTTTACATTAGAAGGATTTTATAAAAATTATGCACAGGTCCCGGTTTCAGTTCGTAACGGCATCTCACTGTCCAATTTAGGAGGCGATTTTAGTGTTTTAGGTAATGAAGCCATAACCAGTACAGGTAAAGGACGTGCCTATGGATTTGAATTTTTTGCACAGCAAAAATTAACCAATCGCTTTTTCGGTGTGCTGTCTTATACTTATTTTAAAAGCAGGTATAGTGGAACAGATGAAAAATTAATTTCTAGTGCATGGGAGAATAATCATTTATTAAGTATCACTACGGGTTATAAATTAGGTCGCAACTGGGAACTTGGTTTAAAATTCAGATACCAGGGTGGTGCCCCTTATACTCCTTTTGATGAGTTGGCTTCACGAATAAATTATTTATCTGTTGGAACCGGGCTATTAAATTATTCAGCATTAAATACCCGGCGACTCGATGCCTTTCATGCGGCAGACCTGCGCATTGACAAAAAATGGAACTTCAAACGGTTAACCTTAGACGCTTTTATTGATTTGTCCAACATCTATGCAGCGGATAATCCTGGCTACCCGCAATATACTTTTAAACGAAACGAGGACAATACCGCTTTTGTAACAACAGATGGAGCACCCATAAAAGCAGATGGCAGCAATGCCATTCCTGTACTATTAATGAATGATGAGGGCAGGGTTACACCAACCATCGGTTTTATCATTGAGTTTTAAGGTTTCCGAATTCTTCATTTTGCTTTTATTGATACAGGTAAGATTATGTAATATCATCCGGTATGTGATTAAAACTCATCTTTATTGCACTATAGGTAACATTACCGCCATCCATCAAAAAAATATTCAAGTCATTAAGATTTATTTGGTAGATTAATTAGATATTTAGACATTTGTCTAAATATCTAAAAGACCAATTCATGAATGATGTTTTCAAAGCGATGAATGATCCTGTTCGAAGGCAGATATTAAAAATGCTTCGTAAAAAGGATATGACTGCAGGAGATATTGCTGCTAAGTTTGACATGACAGCACCCAGTATTTCTCATCACCTTGAAAAATTGAAAAGGGCAGGATTGGTTACCACGATAAAACAAGGGCAGTTTGTATTGTATTCCATCAACACAACGATTATTGATGATTTGCTTGAATATATCATGACCTTAAAATAATCACCATGAATAACAAATATTTAAAAGAAAGCATTCACTGGATCTTTATGCTGATCCCATTCATTTACCTGGCTGTTATTTATTCATCGCTGCCACAGGAAGTGCCGATCCATTTTAACTGGAAAGGAGATGCGGATGACTGGGCTGATAAAACCATGTTGTTCCTGATGCCGGCAGGCCTGGGTTTGTTGATTTATTTCCTGATGCTGATCGTTCCATCCATCGATCCAAAAAAGAGAATACAGGAAATGGGCAGCAAGTATTTCAATTTTCGTTTGATACTAACCATATTTTTTTCCATACTTTCTGTCTATTTGATTTATGTTACAAAGGAGGGTAGTTTAGAAAATCCCAATATCCTGGTTTCATTGATCGGTTTGCTTTTTATTATGATGGGCAATTATTTTCAAACAGTGAGACCCAATTATTTTGTGGGCATCCGTACTCCATGGACATTGGAAAATGAGCAGGTCTGGAAAAAAACACATCGCCTGGGTGGCAGGATCTGGGTTGCTGGCGGTGCTATCATCGTGTTACTTGGCTTACTGATTAATAGTGTAACTGCTATGCTTATATGTTTTTTGGGTTTGATTCTTATCATGGTATTGGTGCCGGTAGTTTATTCTTATATGGAATTTAAAAAGGAAAAAATTTGAATTAAATTCTAACCCCTAAACTCTAAACTCTAAACCTTAAACTATCTCCCATCCAGGTATCGCTTTAAATAAATTGCCGTTTTGCTTTCTTTGGTATTAGCAA
>CAMPGG010000251.1 GCA_946885335.1 uncultured Chitinophagaceae bacterium | reverse complement strand
TCTCTTGCGATATATTTTCTGTATCGCTAAGAACGCAAAGAACCGCTATGGGCGCAAAGAATACAAATGCCTTCCTGCATCTCTTTGAAACATTTATATTTTTATAGATCACGAAAAACATGAAGAACAAAAGGTCACGAGGCAAAAACAAGAGGTGTATATTTTTACTTTTGACTTTTAAATTTCTCACTTAACTCTTTTGAATTCTTTTTTGGATCCAATGAATTTTAATCCCATATAGCCCAAAACTTCCAGGTTACCATCTGATTTTATTTTTGCTTCCGCATCATATGTTTTGCCCGAATTTGGGTCCTGTATTTTGCCATTGGTCCACATATTCTTTTTTGAATTAAAATTCAGGTCTTCAAGAATGATAAAACCTACCGGTTTTTTCTTGTCATTGTCTTTGGCCCAGGCAATTCTGCCTTTATATTCATTGCCTGCTTTAAACACTTCAATAATCATATCCTCCTTGGGAACCCTGAGCCATTTTCCGACAACAGCATCAGATTTATCCTGCGCAAAAACCGGGGAAAAGAAAAAAATCGCCAAAATCAGTAATGTATATTTCATATCGCATATCATTTATTCTTTAAAAATCTCATTCCTATAAAGCTAAACCACATTAATCATACATAAACCTTGCCTATTGCAGTAAATGAATGTAAAATTCAAAATTTAAAACGAAAAAAAAGCAGGCTTACATTCTTAACATAATAAATATTAAAACCGTCTTAATTTTTTTGCTTCGCAATGTGCGTCATGAACCAAAATGACCACAAAGAATATAAAAGCTTCCTGCATTTCCTGTGATATATAATGTATTACTCATTGCGGCTATTTATGCCTGTTAGTTTATGCGGAACATCATACAATATCATGTTTTACAATAATTTTTTTTGTTGAATTGTAAATGAATCCATGCTGAAGGATGCATAATGAACATTAATGTATAAATTGTATTACCGTTAAGGCATGTAATCATACAACATCTCCCTTGCATAGATCCGTCCCGCGCCAGCGATATTCTTAACCAAACACTATAAATTATGAAAGATCCCGTAAAATTTTTCAAAGTATCCGCTTCAATATTACCCCTCATCGTCATGTTGAATGTTATTGTTTTTTTCCAGGCCTGCAAAAACAAAAACGAACAGGCAAATGAAACGGATAAAGAATATGTCGTTGACATTATCACCCAAAACATGGATTTCCAAATGCCCGATACCATACAATCCGGTTGGATTAATTTCTCTTATAAAAATCAATCTCCCCAAACGCATTTCTTTTTGATTGAAAAATTCCCGGATGATAAAACGCTGGAAGATGCCAAAAAAGATGTGGTACCGCATTTTTCAAATGGTATGAAATTCATTAATGAAGGCCAGGGTGAAAAAGCCATGGCTGAATTTGGCAAACTACCTGAATGGTATAGCAAAGTTGAATTTTTAGGTGGCTCCGGTTTAATATCCCCGGGGAAAACCGCAGAAACTATGGTTCAATTAGACCCGGGCTATTACCTGATGGAATGTTATGTAAAAATGAGCAATGGAGAATTTCATACAGCTATGGGAATGATCAGGGATTTCGTGGTTTCTGACAGCAGTTCGGGAAATGAAAAACCAACTGCAGGTATCCAGATTGATATTTCCAGCACGGAAGGAATTGTATTTAATGATTCTATTGAACCCGGGCCACAAACCTTTTCTGTTTTTTACAAAGATCAGTCGGTATATGAACATTTTATCGGGCACGATGTGAACCTGGTCAAACTGGAAGATGGGGCCAATTTAAAAGACCTGGAAAGCTGGATGAATTGGGCCGATCCCAAAGGATTAATTGACCCTGCACCAAACAATATAACTTTTTTAGGCGGTGTCAATAATTTGCCGGCAGGCAGCACCGGCTATTTTACTGCGGATCTTGAACCGGGGAATTATGTATTGATTTCAGAAGTACCCAATGCATCGGCTAAAAATATGTTGAAGACATTTGTGGTGTCAGAATAAGCTATTAGTAATGATTTGTATGGCTAACGCTAAAAAGGGGGTATTTTGCTCAAAACTGTTCATCACCCGGAAATACATTTTGCTGCGTGAACGGGTTATATATTTGAAAGGTTAGGCGGTATTTTTTATAAAAAAAGGATGATTTTAAAACTGTTTACAAATAGCCAAAACTTAGCTCTACAGTAAGTTTTAAACGGGGAATCAGAAAATTTACCTAATTTACAGAAACAGCAAACCGGTAAAACGGCATTTTTAAACGGTTACTAACCCCAAAAAAAAATAACTATGTCAGACATTAAATTAACAGCCTACAATGTAAAAACAAAAGAGAAAGGTGTTCCTATTATGGACGCCGTTATCAAAAAAACAGCTAAAGGGGCTTATATGGTTCAAGGGCACGATGGCAAAGGAAATAAACTTACCACATTGGTAAATGAAGAGAAAGCATTAGGAGCCATTAAAGCTGGCATTGCCAAGCAGGATTTCTAAAAACGACTAAAATTTAAAAGATAAAGAACCCGGTTTAAACCGGGTTTTTTTATGGCAATCCGGGTTGATTATTTTTTGATGATCCTGAATACCTTTTGCACTTCATTCACCTTTACCCTAACCAGGTAAATACCATTCGGATAAATTTTATCAGTCAAATCAATTTTGAATGTCTGCCCGGAACCGGTAGCCGGTGTTTCCCAATGCTTTAAAAGCCGGCCAAGCGGATCGGTAAGTTGCACCTGAACCTTTTCTCCCTGGTTAGCCTGGAACTGCAGATTAAATTCTCCATTTGATGGATTGGGAAGAATTCTCCAATTTTTAAAATTTCCAAAATTGACTGAACGCACCGGTGAATAAACAAAAAAACCATTTTTATCGAAGATTTTCAGCCGGTAGAACCTTGTTGTATTCTTTCCTGGCTCAGCATCAGTATAAGTATAATTCTCCGGCTGTGAAGAATTACCCGTCGCCTGGACTGTTGTAATAACCTCAAACAGGTTCAATTGCATATTGTCGTTGCCTTTGGCCAATTCCACTTCAAAACGATCCAGGTCAATTTCCATTTCCGTTTTCCATGCCAGTTTTACATCGTCATTATTTAGCTTATCAGCCGTGAACTCAGTAAGCTTTACAGGAATCGGGGCAGATTGTGCCGGCCCGCCGTTATTTAACCAGTATTCTGAAAAATCATTCGTTTCAAATTCAACATAATATCCATTATCAAAAGGCACTTTTTGCGCATCTTCCGGAAGGGTGAATTGCCACTCCCCTCCATTATTATCAGCCATGGTTCCGTTTTCTGCAGTTGGATCCGCAGCACTGAATTTTGTAACGCCCAGTTCATATGCCATTGCCGGTTTACTGCATGAAGCGCATCCCGATGCATTGATCAAATCCTCCATTTCTTTATCCGTAAAATAAAAACGGACTTTTACCGGTTGCGAGATTTGATTGGCAGATTTGATGGTGATATTCCGGTTATGATAATACTGGCCGGCCTGTGAACGCACTGGTCCATCATGAATAAATGCCTGTACTGCGGTATTTCCTAAATTTTGTGATGCAGGTAGAACAGAGGCAATCAATTTTCCATTTTCCGTAAAATCAACCCAATCATTTCCGCTCACAGGTTTTGAAACAGGAGAACTCATCGTTTGTACATCATAAATACCCATGTTGTTATTGTAAATATGGATATCATCTATCGCAATTCCTTCTTTGCTTACACCCGGATCAGATTTCAATACAAATCGCAATCGCAATTCGGGAATATTGACTGGCAAGTCTACGGTAGCTACATGCCAGCGGGTATAATCTGCCACACTCCAAACTACGTTACCCGCATAATTCTTATTATACCAGTTGATACCGGATGAAGTTGTACCTAATCTGGCCCAGGCTTTACCATCAACAGAATATTCAACATAAACAGCGTCGCACAAACTGGTGCCGCAATCTTCAATATCCAGTGCAACACTAAAACTCAGCGTGGGTTTATCGAGCGATGAAATATCATAACAGGGAGAATACAAATAGGATAATTCATTGTCATTATGATTGCCGTCGAGATTTGTTTTCCAGGCTTTGCTTCCACTTGCTGCACGGTTAATTTTGGTTGAAACCGGCGTTCCGTATTCCCAGGAATTATTGATCCCAGCTGCATACCAGTGACCATTGGAGGATTCGAAATCTTCTAAATAAGGAAAGCTGTTGATGATGGGTGAATTTGTTAATGAAAGTTTTGCCGTATCGTTGAACCGGTAATTGTCTGTAGGCTGTGCAACCCAGGTTATTATTTCATGCGTTCCAAATGCAGAAAGATTTAGTGGTGTGGTAAATCGATAAGTGGTGGTTTGGTTGGCATTCAATACCGGGATGGATTCTGTTATAGCATTGCCGTCATTTAATTTTATATGAACAGGAATATTATTGATGGAATGATTGGCGCTGTTTCGAACGGTAATTTCAACCTGCGTTGCAGTTCCTAATCCGCAATCGATCACAACAGGTTTATCTATGCTGAGTAACTGGATATCATCAATGGCTTTATACAATTGTATATCATCGAAACTGTACCCATTTCCACGGGTATTATCCGATGCCATCACAACTCCTTCCTGCCCCCACCTGACCTGGAAACTGGGCGAAAAATTTTGATTGTTAGCCACCAGCAGATCGCCTAATTCTAAACTTGCGGATCTTTTATAAGCACCGGCAGAAATTTGGTTTGCTGAAAGATCATACACTTCTATCCAGGGCGTTGCCGGATCATCATTGCCCCTTATCCAAACACGGGTATTGTTATTTGCATATTGCCCATGATGTTTAAAAAGAAAATCCAACCTTACATCATCAATATTTGCATCATAATTAACCAGGTTATAGGTACCCGTTAGAAAATTAGTTACGGCAGGATTTGTATAATTACTTGCATCAAGCGTAAATGCATTGGAACCCGAATATGAAATTCCTGAACTGAAAAATGTTCGCAATCGTCCATTATACTGGTGGGTTGTTTTGAAATCATACCGGTCGGCACCTTTTAATCCCACCTGATCATGGGTATAGCTTTCCTGTTCGGCCGTTTCCACATCATCTTTAAAAGCAGTATTTAAATCAAGGGCATCATTTGGTAAATGGTTAACCATCACCGTTAGTTGGTTATTTTCCGGCAC